>JAOTSC010000003.1 GCA_030247525.1 bacterium
GTTCAAGATGGTGAATGAACGGAAATTTGATATCCACTTCCAGACCTGGACTGGACTCCAATTCCCGAATCCGGAATCGAGCATGCACTCGAAAACTGCTGATCCGGATAACACGACAAACCTCTCCGGTATGAAAATTAAGCGAATTGACGAATTGTGTGAGCAGTACAATGTCACTTTCGATATGAAGACTCGCATTGCTCAGATTCGGGAAATCGACTCACTTGCTTGTGCAAACGTAGGGTACGCCCTCGGCTGGTACGCACCATTTAATCGCTTTGCTTACTGGAACAAATTCGGTCAGCCGAAAGGTATCCTGACCCGAACCGGCGATTACTTAGGCATTGTTTCAATATGGTGGTACGACGCCGAGAAGGATGCCGCTTTACAGGAAGCGCTCAAGGATCCAGCGAAGAAGCTTCCGGTTGGCGTAACCGAGGATAAGTATTGGATCGAATGGACGAAGGCGAATCCAATTAGCGGAAAGTTCTAACCTCTCGAATCCTCATAGTATGTGCGAATCGAAAATTCGCTTAGGTGAAAAATCTTTAGGGGTGGAGCTGTCAGCCGGCGGTTCCACCCTTACTAACCGATGACAAGGGACACTTATGTCCAGTATGGTTCAGTATTTCATCCGACGCTTCTTGCTCATCATTCCAACTTTCCTCGGAATAACGATGATCAGCTTCGGGATTATGCAAATTGTTCCCGGTGGACCGCTTGAGCAAGAGATAATGAAGCTCAAAATGGGATTGGCAGCTGCAGGCGAAGTCGGTGGCGGCTCCGGAAATGTCAGCGGAGCAGTTGAAATCCCAGAAGAAGCTTTAGCGGAAATGAGGAAATTCTACGGATTCGATAAACCAATACCTGTTCGTTATGCAACTTGGTTGTGGAATATTCTTCATTTCGATTTGGGACGAAGCTATAAATATGGTGAACCGGTGTGGGACGTAATCAAGTCACGTTTCCCGATTTCGATTTATTTTGGTTTGATTGGCTTCATCCTCTCTTATAGCATCTGTATTCCGTTGGGGATTATGAAAGCGGTCAAACATGGCAGCACATTTGACTTTGCCACCTCCTTCCTCGTGTTCTTAGGATATTCGACTCCCGGTTGGGCATTGGGTGCGATTCTCCTCGTGTTGTTTGGCGGTGGTTCCTTCTGGGATGTCTTCCCGTTGGGAGGTTTCCGTAGTGAAGGATGGGAAATGTTTGGTATGTGGGACAAAATCACTGATCAGGTATACCACACCATTCTACCTGTTATTGCTTATACCATCGGCAGTTTTGCAACATTAACCGTTCTAATGAAGAATAGCTTAATGGAGCAGTTGGGGCAAGATTATGTCCGAACCGCATTTGCCAAAGGTCTTTCCGAAAAGCGCGTCGTGTTTCTTCACGCCCTTCGCAACAGCTTGATTCCGATAGCAACCGGTCTTGGTCACTTCCTTGGAATAGTACTCGCAGGTAGCTATTTGATCGAGTATACATTCAACATCAACGGCTTCGGTTTGCTCGGATTCACGAGTGTGGTGAATCGCGATTACCCCATCGTTCTCGGTGTTATGGTGATTTCCAGTTTGATTGGCTTACTGGGAAACATTATCTCCGACATTCTTTATGCAATCATCGATCCTCGCATCCGGTTCCGGTAATATCTCATGAGTGAAAAAAATATAACGAGCGCGCTGAATACCAACGCTCCCATCGAAGAAGAAATCGCGCAAGGCAAAGAAATAGCGTCGGTTTCCCTCTTTAAGAAACGATTAAAGAAGTTCCGTTCGCTCAAACGTGGTTACTATAGTTTTCTCATTTTAACCACATTGTACCTATTGAGCTTCCTACTCATGTTTCTTGTCAACAACCGTGCATTGGTTGTGAAATACAATGGAAGTCTTTATTTCCCAATTTTCACATACCATGCTGCCAGCGAGTTTGGTCAGGAAGGATTCGGTGAAGCGAAGTATCGCGCTTTAGATAGAAAATTCGAGAGCGACGGTTCGGGCAATTGGGTGATCATGCCAATTTATCCCTACGACGCTATCGAGAGTTTACTCGATGAATTCACCGATACTCCTCCCCATGCCCCGTCACGTGAGCACTGGATGGGTACCGATGATCGCGGGCGCGACGTATTTGCAAGATTAGCCTACGGATTCCGAATATCGGTTTCGTTTGCTTTGTTGCTCATCTTCATTGAATACATCATCGGAATTTCAATCGGTGCTTCACTTGGTTTCTACGGCGGAAAGCTTGACCTCTTCGGTCAGCGTTTGATCGAGTTATGGTCGGCAGTGCCCGGGTTGTACACACTGATTATTCTAACATCGATTTTCCGCCCCAACTTCGCGATGTTGGTTATTTTTCTTGCGATCTTCGCCTGGATGGGTATCACGTACTACATCCGTGGTGAATTCTACCGGGAAAAAGCGAAAGATTATGTGTCGGCTGCATTGGCAATGGGCGCTACCGACAAACAGATAATATTCCGCCACATCTTACCCAATGCATTGACACCGGTGATTTCGTTCGCGCCATTTGCCGTCGTAGGTGGTATCGGTTCGCTGGTCGCGTTGGATTACTTAGGATTCGGCTTGCCGCCACCGACACCGTCGTGGGGACAAATGGCGCAAGTCGGCTTGCAGAACATATCAAAATGGTGGCTGGTAATGTTCCCCTTAGGAGCATTATTTGTTACCCTTTTGTTGGTCGTTTTTATTGGCGAAGCAGTGCGTAATGCATTCGATCCACGTGAGTATTCGAGGTTGCGATGAGCGTTTCAAACAAAGTACTAGTCGACGTACGCGACCTCCGCACCTCTTTCTTTATCGAGAAGCAAGCGGCACCGGCAGTTGGCGGCGTTAGTTTCCAGATTTTTGAGGGAGAAGTCTTCGGACTCGTGGGCGAATCCGGCTCCGGAAAAAGCGTAACTGCTCAGAGCATTATGCGGTTGATTCCCGATCCACCAGGAAAAATCATCGGTGGTGAAATTTTCCTCCGCGATAAAAATTTGCTCAAGCTGCCGCTCTCGGAAATGCGGAAGATTCGCGGCAAAGAAATCGGTATGATTTTCCAAGAGCCGATGACTTCGCTGAATCCCGTGTACAAAATCGGATTCCAATTACGGGAAATCGTTTTGGAACACGAAAAGCACATGACGAAAGCTCAAGCGACCGACCGTGCAACGGAAATGCTTGATCTGGTGGGTATCCCCGACGCACGTAAGCGGTTGGAAGAGTATCCCCATCAGTTTTCCGGCGGTATGCGGCAACGGGTGATGATTGCAATGGCGCTGGCTTGTAATCCCTCACTACTTATTGCCGACGAGCCGACGACTGCTCTCGACGTGACAATTCAAGCGCAGATTCTCGAATTGATGCTGGAAGTAAAATCGAAGCGGCAGGATGCGGCAATTCTGCTCATCACTCACGACCTCGCTGTGATTGCAGAGACTTGTCAGCGGGTCGCTGTCATGTATGGCGGTATGATACAAGAGATTGCACCGGTATACGATTTATTCGATCATCCGATGCATCCGTACACCCGTGGATTGATGGATTCGTTGCCGTCTCCAAAAACAAAACGGCGGACAAAACTCGCGACGATTCCGGGAATGGTTCCATCGATTTTCGATTTACCAAAGGGGTGTAAATTCTGCACCCGTTGTAAAGAGAAAATTGCGATCTGCGATAAAGTCGAACCACCGCTCTATCAAGTGGGCGAACAACATTGGTCGCGCTGCCACTTAGTCGAAAAGAATGCGATTGGTAATAAACAACCTGCCGGGAAAGGGGGTGTGCAATGAGTCTACCTCTTCTCACCGTGAAGGATTTGAAAGTTTTCTTTCCGATTTTCGGCGGTATTCTGTATCGCAAACTTGGTGAAATCAAAGCGGTCGACGGTGTGAGTTTTACGTTGAATCGCGGCGAAACACTGGGGTTGGTTGGCGAATCGGGATGCGGCAAATCGACTACGGGACGGGCAATCATCAACGTTCTTCGGTTCGTTGCACCAGATGTTCACCTGTCTGGCGAGATTAATCTGCATGATACACAAGGCAATACGGTCAATCTGATCGAACTGGATAAGAATGCGATGCGTCCGTTTCGCAGCCGAATTCAGATGGTCTTTCAAGACCCATATAGCTCATTGAATCCGCGTTTGACAGTTAAGCAGATTATCGAAGAACCGTTGGAAATCCATACGAAGCTCTCACATGCCGAACGCGACGAACGGGTGGCATGGCTGCTAAGTAAAGTTGGATTGCGTCCTGAACAAGCGCGTCGCTATCCCCATGAATTTTCCGGTGGTCAACGGCAGCGCATCGGTGTAGCGCGGGCATTGGCGACGAATCCGGAGTTGATTATTGCCGACGAGCCGGTATCGGCGCTCGACGTGTCGATTCAAGCGCAAGTCTTAAATCTGTTACTCGAACTGCAAGAAGAATTCAATTTAACATTTTTGTTTATCGCGCATGATTTATCCGTGGTGCAACACATCAGTCACCGGATTGCTGTGATGTATTTAGGGAATATCGTCGAGTTGGGCGATTCTGAAACAATCTTCAATCATCCCCGCCATCCGTACACGAAGGCGTTAATCAGCGCGGTGCCGATGCCGGAACCGCAACGTACACGCCCTCAGCGGCAGGTGCTCGTCGGCGATGTACCTACGCCGTTGGCGAAGCCGTCAGGGTGTGGTTTCCGAACTCGTTGTCCGATTGCGAAACCGGAATGTGCGCAAGCCGTTCCGCCATTCACGGATAAGGGGAATGGGCATTGGGTCGCTTGTCCGTATGCATGAGATTTCTGATGCATGATTATAAGAAGGGCGGTGTCGAACCGCCCTTTTTTTATAAACTCACTGCTCAGCGTTTGATTCTTAGGTTGCTATCACTATTATTACTGTAGTGAAGCAACATCCCATTTTCCTTTACTTGCGCTGATTTCCTTGACCGGAAACGCTATGAAACTCGATCCTCGTAAGCTTGCTGTAACCTACGTTGCTTTTCTTCTCCTAAGCATCGCGAACATCACATCTGCTATTTCGTCGACACCGAAAACCATCCCCTCCCCGTTCTTCTTTACCGAAAACAAAGGGCAATGGGACGCTCGCGTCCTCTACAAGTGTCAAGCGAAGAATGGGATGACATGGTTCCTCGAACGTGATGGAATTACTCTGTTGCTAACGCAACCGGGGGCTCGGGATTCGGATTTCGGGGCTCAGGGTAGGGACGGACCCCCACGCCCGCCAATCGATGACCCCGTACGTCGGACATTCTTGTCCGACGACGTAATGGAAAACGACTTACCCGAAATGCTGCGTCGCCATCCCGCGCGTAAGAATGTTCCGATGAAGAGTCATGCGTTGAAATTTCACTTCGTGAAGGGTGAAGGGTTAAAGGTCAAGGGTGAAGGGTTAAAGGTCAAGGGTGAAGGGTCAAAGGTCAAGGGTGAAGGGTCAAAGGTGAATGGTGCAAGGGAAACTAAAGAAGTTTCTGAGAACCTTGACCAGTCTTTTTCTACTCAACACCCTTCACCTTACACCTTACACCAATCTTTTTCCACCCTACACCCTACTCCTTACACCTTACACCAATCTTTTTCCACCTTACACCGTGCTGAAACACGCAGTGTTGAAGCGCAGGGAGAGCTCCCCTGGAAGAATAATTATTTCTTAGGCAACGACTCTTCGCGGTGGGCACCGAATTGCCGGAACTTTTCTTCGGTCGTGTATCGGGAAGTGTGGGAAAGAATCGATGTTGAATGGTATGAAAACGATGGCAAATTGGAATTCGATTTCATCGTCCATCCCGGCTTCGATCCCAATCAGATTCGGATGTCGGTGGAAGGATTAGAGGGGGATCGGATTTCGGGGTTCGGGGCTCCGGAATCGTTACTGTCATTGCGAGGCAGCGCAGCGACGAAGCAATCCCATTTGGATAATGGGGAACGGGGGACAGGGGACAGTAGGGGCGGACGCCCCTGTCCGCCCGACAGTAGGGGCGTGCCGCGCACGCCCGCAGTTACAGGCGTAAGTCAGACAATCCTGTCTGACAAGTATTCCAGTAGGGGCAGACCCTCTGGGTCGCCCGCAGAGAATGTTCGTGACCTGCTTCGCGATTCACGAACCACTGAAGGAACTGTACATCGGCAAAAAATGTCCGACGACAACACCAGTAGGGGCGGACGCCCCTGTCCGCCCGATGGAAAAGAAAATGTTCGTGACCTGCTGCGCGATTCACGAACCACTGGAGGTACTAGTCTGTCTTTGCGAGGAATGGAACGTAGGATCGTCAGCCGCGAGGCTGACAGCCGCAGTGAAATGACGAAGCAATCTCATTTGGAAATCGGGAACAGAGAACCGGAGACAGGGAGCAGTAGGGTCAGACCCCAGAATAGTCAGTCCGATGGAAAAGAAAATGTTCGCGACATGGTTCCCGAGTCGCGAACCACTGTAGGAATTTCTTCTCGAACCCCGAATACCGAATCCCGAACCCCTACGAATGGAACCCCGAATACCGAATTCCGAACCCCTACGAATGGAACCCCGATTGCCCAATCCCCATTGCCCATCACCGAGCTTCTCCTACCAACATCCTTGGGGGAATTGCGAACGGCACTGCCAAGTGTGTATCAAATCTCGGCAAATGGTACTCGCAATGAAATCGATGCGACGTTCCAATTAACCGACCAAAACACGTTCGGAATCACGCTCCCGAACGGCTACAATCCCGACCATTCTTTGCGCATCGATCCCCTCATTTACAGTACCTATTTAGGGGGGAGTGGTGCTGATTATGGATCTGACCTGTGTGAGGTTGGGAATGGAAATGTTGTTGTTTTGGGATCAACACAAAGCTTTGAGTTTCCAATCACAATAGGTAGCTATCAATCGTGGTTAAACGGAAGTACAGATTGGTTTGTTACAGAACTCAATAGTAGTGGTTCACAACTGGTTTTTAGTACTTATATCGGAGGAACCTTAAGTGATTACAATAATCGAATTCTCAGAGCAGGCGATAACTCGTTGATCATTACCGGTTATACTCGTAGCACTGACTTTCCAGAATATAATCGATTGGGTGTATGCGGTAGCATTGACGGGTTAATAGTTACTCTTAGTAGTAACGGATCACAACTACTTACTAGTACTAGAATCGGTGGGTCGAGTGATGATGATATTCGACCAATTATACCTGATGAAACAGGTGGATATTATGTTGGTTGCGGTACTTTGAGTGTTGATTACCCAATAACTGCCAACGCGTTTGATACCTCCGCAAACGGACAGAGTGACGGTTGCATTATGCGGTTTAACAACAACTTCACACAGATACTTTACAGCTCTTACTTTGGTGGCTCGATGAATGAGAACATTACCGATGTTTGTCTGTCGCCAGCTGGTGGAATTGTAGTAACTGGGTTAACATTGAGTGCAAATTTGCCTGTTACATCTACTGCAATTGACTCAACCATTAGCGGAGATTATGATTGTTTTGTCGCAAAATTTGATGCCTCATTATCATCCCTTTTATATAATACATTTCTCGGCGGCTTAGGCTATGATTCAGGATCAAACATCGTTTGCGATAGTAGCGGAATTGTTGTAACAGGTGCGGCGGGTGCAGGATTTCCAGTAACCAGTTGTGCTTTGGATACGACCTATCATGGAGGTATGGATTGCCATGTCACAAAACTGAGATTGGATGGGTTACAACTTGTTTTCTGTACCTACTTAGGTGGGATTGGAGATGATCATGGTTACTGTATCGATCTAGATGATCATTATAATTATATCGTTGCAGGAAGAACCCAAAGCGTAGATTTTCCAACGACCGCTATGTCTCTATTTCCAACAAATCAGGGGCAACAAGATGGTTTTGCATTGCTTCTCAATTCAGATGGTTCACAGTTATTGTATAGTACATTTTTGGGTGGGTTATCGGAGGATCGACTTAATTCACTCACTTTACTCAGAGATAGTGTTATTACAGTAGTTGGTTCTACAGCAAGTGTTAATTATCCAATTACCAACAATAGCTATGACACAACCTACAACGGTGGTTCAAGTGACTGTATTGTTACAAGACTTTTTCTAAACATTGACACTAACGATGTCGCAAACGAACAATACAAACTACCCGAACTGTATTCATTATCCCAAAACTACCCCAACCCCTTCAACTCATCTACCACCATTTCCTATTCACTGCCAAAACCGGGGAATGGTTGAACTGAGACTATTCGACATCACGGGGCGCGAAGTGACTACCCTCGTTAACCAGAAACAGCAAACCGGAAGCTATCGGGTGACGTTCGATGGAAAGAATCTTTCGTCGGGAACTTATTTTGTGCGGATGCAAGCGGGGGAATTTGTGAAGACGCAGAAGATGGTGCTCTTAAGGTGAAAGGTGTAAGGTGTAAGGTGAAGGGGATCGAAAAAAATGGTGAAAGGTGTAGGGTGTAAGGTGTAAGGTGTAGGTTGTAAGGGTAGAGAAAGGCGTCCCCGCCTGTATAGGGTAGCGACAGGTCTCCCGACCTGTTAAAAACGAAAGGGCGACCCAGAGGGTCTGCCCCTACTGAAACAAGGGCGGCTGCCAGCCGCCCCTACGATACAATAAGTTTACCTGCGGTGAGCCCTCCGGGGCTGCCACGTCGTCCTCCGTACGGCGGATTTCTCACAAAGATAAGTAAAAGAATAGAAAAAAAGTCAAAATTTCTATCTTGAATTGATCGATTTGAACTTCTTGCGAAACCGCTCGCCGAACTTCTTCCGCTCAAGTTTCTGGTTGCTCAACAGCTCGTTGCGTTGCTTCATCAACTTAGACATTTTAATTTTTCGGTTTGGTGGATTAGCTATCAAATGATCGAGACTATACAAAGTTTGAAGTTGATTCTTCATCATTGTGACAAATTTAGTCCTTGATCTATCCAAAGCTGTAGTGTCGCACTTACTATCGAGATAATACACGTAGTCGTTTTGAAATGTCACAGCAAGCGAATCGAAAGTCGGCATGACCGGAAAACATTTGTTGAGGGGTCGATCGGTCTGTTCGGGAAATGGTACCCACCGCAGTCGGAAGGCTATTTCATCCAGAAAGTAGTTCTCGACAAAGGGTAAGAGGTTCCGAGCATGACGAACCGCCCAAAATGCGGAATCCAGATTGACACGACGATTTGGGTAGCACTTCGAGTAATTCGTAGAATCCTCAATCATTCGTTTTTGCGAACAAAGTGGGAAACCGACTAATACAGTATCTTCGGCCAAGTAATAATCAACAATCATTGATGCTCTAACACCTTCACTCTCAAGTAATATATAAACTGCAGGATTTGTGATGTAAGAGATCATAGTTGCAATTGGATCGGGACCTTTATCGAAAACACTATATGTATGTTCTGTGGACACATGAGTTAAACATACTTCAAAATCAGTATTCCAATTCGTATTTTCACCATCAAACACACCACTTACTTGGCTGATTCCACTTGGAGGGTATATTTTTGCTGCTTCAACCGATAGACTCATGACACCAGAATGATTCCCTTTTCTCATACCGCGGGCATGTCCCTTGGCTGTCCCATTTATCACATAAGGTGTATCGCAGACGATTTCTAAAAAAAGCCCCTTCTGAGAAAAATTGGCTGTGTATGGGAATTGTTGCGCGCTTGCGTTGTGGGCAACCAAAAAGCAAACAGCAAGAAGAATTGAAGTGCTAAGTGTGATAAGAAGTTTGCGATGTTTCATCAATTACTCCGCAACAAAACAACTATCTCACAATTGGTAGCCGCGGGCTTTAGCCCGCGTTCCTTCAATTTGTGTTACCTGTGCGCGGGCTAAAGCCCGCGGCTACCGACTTAAAGGACAAATAGTGCGCGGGCTAAAGCCCACGGCTACCGACCTAAAGGACAAATAGTTGTGAGAAAGATTTAGAATCCATTCGCGATTAACGAAGTGTATGTTGGTATCCCAGTCACTATCAACGGCAAGTCGGGATGCGCTTCGTTCCAGGCGATGGTGTAAGCGGCGATACAGGAAAGCTGTCGCCCGCACCGCACTTCTAATGGAATGCCGCTATCGGGATACTCCACTTTCAATAGACCGCTTGCCACCGCCCGCAAATACGCCGCATCATATCCTTTCACAATCATATCGACGGTGGTTTTTCCCCGCAAACGCCCTTGTGCAACATTCGCGGTTTCGACGAGAATCGGTAACGTTTTCGTGTGGTCACCCAATTCGCGGTGGGTTAGTCCCCGCAGTTTTTGTGGCGACATTTCAAACGTGTACTGGAGGTTTTCCATCTCCAATTCAAGCAGGGCGCCGGACGCCAATTCCTGCGAATTCTCGTGGGCGATCAGCGCATTAATCACTGGATACTCGAGGGACGCTTCGTGGAGGTCGACGGTTAGATTTATATTCTCTTTGGTAATCAGTTCGGTGATGCCGGCGGCGATTTGTTCGGTGAATAAGCCATCGCGTTTGCCGGGGAAACAGCGGTTCAAGTTGCGGAGGTCTTTACTGGAGAGCAATTGTCCACTGGGGTAATGCGGTTTCACGTCGGGCGACGGCCATTGATCGAGCGGATTGGTGAGTCGCGCTCCGAATGGCATCCGAATCGTGCCGCCATCTTTGATTTGTAATGGGTACGATGCAGGATGTCCTTCACCCGGTTCCGTTTGCGAGAATGCCGACGCATTTGCCCGCGGGATTACAAAGACTCTGCCGGAGCTGACCTGAGCATTTTGCAACAACAATAATGTTGAAAGAAAACCTGCCGGTTCGTCGGGGTGCGTGCCACCCAATACAAGTAGCGAGCCGCTGTTTTCGGCGGTGCTATTTTCACCGGATAGGAGATAGACTTCGGTATCGCCGCGGGTGTCTTTTAGCCACGGCGCCCATTCCGATAACCAATGCTTTTGTGCATTGGCAAATACGATAGGCAACGGTTGGACTTTCCGTTGTTGATACAAAGGATAACCACCGAGTCCGGCAACAATGAGTCCAATCAATAGCCAAGCAACGCCATACCAACGGGATTGGAAAAACGTGGGGTGGCTCATTTTACCCCCAACAATCGAAGCAGCACGGGAACCAACACAATGGCTGCCATCATTGCTTCGTGGGGTATTCGTTTACGGATCGGATTCGTCTCATCGGGTTTCCGTAACAACGACCACAAGAGCGCCGCTAAGAAGAGCGCGGTGAAGGCAAAATAAATCCAATACAAAACGTGGTACATTTTTAACTCAACTATTCAATACTCGTGGTTTGCACCAAGATTGCCGCGTCACTTTGGTCACACAAGGTTGTGACCTTCGTTCCTCGCAAAGACATACCGATTATTGCACTTTGAACGGGAAGCGCTTTTGGAACGATGATTTGCCATCAGTGAGCCGCACCATCGCTTCCCAGCGCTTTTGGGTCAAGGGTGTAGCAATCGGTAAAAGGTAGCGTCCGGAATCGCCGCTCACCAATTGTTGACGGGGGATATCGTAACGGCTGCCCGACAAGCAATAGAGCGCGACGTCGCCCAGCAATCCTACGACCGGTGTGTGTAACGAATCGACGACAAACACTTCCAGCCATTGCCGATTCGCTGATTGTTGCAACCGAGCGTCGACGAGCCAACCACTCAACCGATTCAAGTTGGAATAATGACCCACCGAATCAATCGAACCGCGAGTATAGGGATCACGCTCAACCATTTCGGGACGATTCACTTCCGCGACAACCACCAACACTACCATCGCAAGTAGAAAGAGCGCAAAACTCCCCAATAGTATCGTTGGCCAAAGCCGCGATTTCGTTAGCGATGGCATCTTGCTGCTCAATTCGCTCGATTCGATGTGAAGAGCAGTTTTGCCACTAAACTAATGATGTTTTTCCTCGTCTTTCTCGTTATCGTCTTCATCCACTTCCGGGGAAAGGAATCTTGCTTCACGTTCGGCAAGCAATTCGCCCTCTTGTGTGATACGGAAAGTTACTGTGGTTTCTTCCGATTTGATGGCGGAACGCGGTACAATGCCATACACATTCACCCGCAACTCTTGACCGGCAGCTAAAGCGAACGGTGCGCCGTTGATAATCCATTCTGCGCCGGGTAATCCCTCGGCAGTAATGTTGATGGTGCGCGGCGTACCGCCCCGATTTTCCAACTTCACGATAAAACCATTTCGCACTTTTCCATCGGGCTGCAACACATACGGCATTCCGGCAGCACGCAAGACCACGGCGTGAATCAACTGGCGATTACTGAGTTGCAGCGTTGCGAGTACCACAACACCAAGGAGAATCAATGTGTAAAGTATCGTTCGCGGCCGCAAGAGTTTCTTTGTCGGCTCGCCTTCCAATGCGGCAGTACTACCGTAGCGGATGAGTCCTTTCGGCTTTCCGGTTTTCAACATGACTTCATCACATGCGTCAAGGCAGGCGGTACAATTCACACACTCGAGTTGTAGACCATTGCGGATATCGATCCCGGTCGGACAGACCTGAACACAACGGAAACAATCGACGCAATCACCGGTAAGCGACTCGGAGCCGCGTTTCCGTTTACCGCGCGGTTCCCCGCGTACTTTATCGTAACCGATGACGATACTGTGACGGTCGAGTAGCACCGATTGAAAACGGGCGTAGGGGCAAATAAACGTACAGGCGAGTTCCCGGAAGATTGCACCAACAAAATACATGAATCCAGATAATGCGAAAAGAGCAAAGGTGGCGAAGGGGTGGTCGCCCGCCGTACCGGAAAGTAAGCCAAATGCGGTATCACGCCCGACAAAGTAGGCAAGGAAGAACATTCCGAAGAGGAAGGAAATCACCAAATAGATTGCATGTTTCAATCCTTTGACCATATAGTAATCAGTGGGTGTTTGTCCCTTCTGTTTTGCTTCGTCGCGGGCTTTCCGTTTCCGAAAACTGCCCTCAATCATACGCTCGATTTGACGGTAGACCCCTTCCATGAATACGGTTTGGGGACATGCCCAACCGCACCAAATCCGTCCAAACAATGCGCTAAAAAGAAAGAGTGCCAGCGTAGCCAACAGCATCAATAGTGCGAACAGAAAAAAATCGCCGGGAACGAAGGTAGCACCAAAGATGAAAAATTTCCGTTCGGGAATGTTGAGCAACAACGCCGGATTGCCATTGATTGTTAGCCATGGGAGCAAGAGAAACAACCCGAGCAAAGCGTATCCGACTCCTTCGCGAGCGATTGTCCAGCGACCGGGAACGCGATCGGGATATTGCCATTGACGATGTCCACTGCTTTGCATGGAACCGTTGCTGCCGGTGTTGGCGGGATTGGGAGAGGACTTCTCTTGTATAGGATCGGGAGTTGGTATGTGAGTAGACACGGGTGTATCCTGCGTGAGATCAAATTCGTTGAATTAGCTGTTGTTAAGAGTCGGCACAGGCGGGGTTACCTGTGCCAAAGTAAGGTAGATTTTGTTCTGATTTATTGTTTGTGACGATAAATCGTGTTGTAACCGGCTTTACTGCGAACGCTTCTCGGGAATTGCTTGCTTGGCTTTTTTTGTTTTCGCTTTTTTGACTGGCGCAGGAGCAGCATCCTTCTTCGCCGGCTTCGTTTTAGTAACCGCAGTTGCTTCGGTCTTCGTTTTTTCGTCGGCAGCCGCCACCACCGGAGTTGCTGGAACGCCAGAGAGCATTGCCGTTAGCTCTTCTCTACCGTACTCTTTCCCTTCAGATGCTTTGCCGGGTATCGTCAGCGGAACGTCGTGCAATGTTGACACATAGGCAACCAACGCTTTTACCTTTCGATCACCCAACATCGAACCCCATGCCGGCATTCCCTTCGCCGCGACGCCATTTGCCACTACGCTCGTCAGCACTGCCGGGGTTGGTTCATGGATAAAGAAATTGTCGTGGAAGTTTGGACCGATACCGCCTTCCCCTTCGTTACCGTGACACGAAGCACAGAAGGTCTTGAAATACTTTTTGCCAATTTCGGCGGGCGACATCGTTGCTTCCATCTTTGCCGCCATCTCGCGGTCGCGGATTTCCTGTTCGACTTTCGCTTTTTGCACATCGACAACCAACTCACCAGCGAGTGATGGGCTTACGCCAAGCATGTGGAACCATGCGAAGTACCCGAAAGCAAATCCGATGGTTATCGCCCACAATGTCCACCACCATTGGGGAATTGGGTTATCCTTCTCGTGTAGATCGTCATCGAAGACCGGTAAATCGATCTCTTCGTGCTCGTCTTGTTGTTGCTCGTGATTACTCATCGTTCATCCAGTTATCGGTTAACTTTACTTATGGTCGTGCAATGTTTCAACGTCTGATTCGTCGTCCAGCGCGATTTGTGCGCGTTTGTCCCATTCGCTCTTCTTGACGACGAAGAGCTGTACAATCACCAACACAAATGCCAACACCATCAAAATGAGGGCGATTTGTCCGTAGATCGGATCGATTTTCGATGCCAGTTGTTGTAGCATTTTGTTCTCTTTGCATTGGATAGACAGGAGTGTCTGTCCTACGAATCTTACGGATTTTCGATTAATTGAATTTTCTTGAAATCGGTGCCGAGCCGTTGCAAATATGCGATTAGCGCTACGATATCCTTGTCCTGCGTATTGTTGTGTCCATCGACCTTTAAACGTTCGGCAATTTCGCTCGCCTGTTGCTTTGCGATGGATTCCGCATTTGCAATTTCTTCGTCGGTGTAAGGAGCACCTAAAGTACGCAATACTTCCATCTTCCGCGAGAGATTACTCAGATCGAGTTTGTCCTTAAGCAGCCACGGGTACGCCGGCATAATCGAACCGGGGGTAATGGCGCGGGGATCCTTCATGTGGAGGTAATGCCAGTTGTCGTTGTACTTACCGCCCAACCGATGGAGATCAGGTCCGATGCGGCGGCTGCCCCACTGGAACGGATGATCGTAGATAAATTCATCAGCGCGGGAATATTCGCCGTATCGCATCAATTCATCGCGCAACGGCCGCACCATCTGGCTATGGCAGTTGTAGCAGCCTTCCTTCACGTAGATATCGCGACCGGTAAGCTCGAGCGGCGTATACGGTTTTATGACATTGCCAAAGACCGGTTCCGGTTTCGTTTTCAAGAGCAGCGGTACAATCTGAACGATGCCGCCAACACTTACTAAGACAGCAGCAAGCAGCGTCATCGTGATCGGCGCGGTTTCGATGTACTTATGGAAGAACGATCCACCTTTTTGGAACAATGACTCTTTCACCATTGCCGGGGCTTTCGCCTCTTCGTCGACCAATTCGCTCTTGTTTGCCGACGCCATCGTTTTATAGACATTGACCATCATTAAAACGACGCCGGTCAGATAGGCAGTACCACCGATAACCCGCAACCAATAGAGCGGCATAATCGCATCGACGGTTTCCATCCAGTTCGGATACTTAAGTAATCCTTCGGCGTCGAACGCTTTCCACATCAAGCTTTGAATAACGCCTGCTGTGATAATCGGAATGTAATACAGAATGATGCCGACGGTGCCGAGCCAGAAGTGCGACTCCGCCATGCTGCGGCTAAATAACGGCCGCCGGTACAGGCGCGGAATCATATAGTAGATAATCGCAAAGACCATGAACCCAACCCAGCCCAACGCGCCGCTATGGACGTGACCGACGGTGTAATCGGTGTAGTGGGTAATCGAATTCAACGATTTGATCGACATGAGCGGCCCTTCAAAGGTCGACATGCCGTAGAAGGTTACACTGACGGCGAGGAACTTTAAGATGGGATCGATACGGAGTTTATCCCATGCGCCGCGTAACGTCATGAGTCCATTGATCATCGACGCCCACGAAGGCGGCCAAAGCATTAACGAGAAAATCATCCCCAATGTTTGGGTCCATTCCGGCAATGCGGTGTACATCAAGTGGTGCGGTCCTGCCCACATGTAGATGAAGATTAACGCCCAAAATCCAACAATACTTAAGCGATAGCTATATATCGGCTGCCCGGCCTGCTTTGGCAGGTAGTAATACATCATGCCGAGAATCGGGGTCGTTAACAGGAATCCGACCGCATTATGGCCATACCACCACTGCACCATCGCGTCCTGCACCCCGGCATATACGGGATAGCTTTTCAAAAAGCCTGCCGGAAGTTCGATCGAATTCACAATATGGAGGATAGCGATAGCAAGGATCGACGCCATAAAGTACCAGATCGATACATAAAGATGCGGCTCCCGCCGGATTGCTATCGTGCCGAAGAAGTTGATGGCGAAGGTTACCCATAGTACAGCGATCATGATGTCGAGTGGCCATTCGAGTTCGGCGTATTCTTTACCGGTCGTGATACCGAAGATCAGCGTCAAAGCAGCAAAAACGATAAGTAACTGCCACCCCCAGAAATGGATCGCCGAAAGAGTATCGTTGAACATCCGCGTTTTCAGTAACCGTTGGCTGGAATAGTACACTGCAGCAAAAATCGCGTTTCCGGTAAAGGCAAATGCTACTGCATTCGTATGCAGAGGACGTAGCCGCCCGAACGTTATCCAAGGGAGGCTGAGATTCGTCTGCCAGAATGCCAGTTCCAGCGCAACAATCAATCCAACCAACATCCCCACGAAGCCCCAAATAATCGTTGCAATCGTGAATTTCCGGACGATGGCGTCGTCGTACCGATAAGTTTCCATTTGTATCGACCTTGTAGTATTGTTTTTGGCGGACCCCCCGCCGCTTGCAGATAAGAAAGAAAAATAACGTTTTCACATGGAATTGTAAAGTACTTTTACCGCGCAGGCAATTCTATTTGAATCAAAGCAAAATAATGCGAATATTATAGTACTCGCATAGCGTTTGTGGTTACCTTTCATACAGGAAATGGAGAAATCTCGAATGTCAGAAATGATTGATATTGAAGAACTAAAACGAACCGACAGCAACCTCGGACGCATTTTGAACTATCTCTTCGATGGGGTGTACATCGTAGATCGATCCATGGATATCCTTTTTTGGAACCGGGGAGCCGAGTTGTTAACCGGATACTTTTCCCAAGATGTTGTGGGACATCGGTGTGCCGACGACATTTTAAATCACATCGATGAGAATGGTGTAAGACTGTGTAAAGGGAATTGTCCCTTACGGCAAACGTTCAAATCGGGTCAGCCGACGATACGCAAAGTATACCCCTTGCGAAATGATGGACGTCGGTTTCCGGTCATGACACACGTTGCTCCCATTCTCAATGAAGCGGGTGAAATCATAGCAGCCATCGAAGTGTTCCGCGATATCTCACAGGAAGAAGAGTTGCGGATAATGCAGGAAAAATTTGCAGCTCTCATAAAACGATATGTCTCTACAACAACAGTAGCATCAATCAATGAACAAATCCAAACCAACGAAGATGGGAAAGTCGAAATTCGGGAATTAACGGTGTTGTATTTGGATGTCGTAGCATTTACCCCCTTCTCGGAAAAGAATCCGCCGTTCGCTGTTGTTAACATGCTTAATGAGTTGTTCGGTTTGTGTGGGGTCATTACCGGAGAATGTAACGGTGATATCGATAAGTTCATCGGTGACAGCATCATGGCGGTATTCGTCGATGCAAACGACGCTGTCGATGCCGCAACCAAAATTCTCGCGGCTCATGCTGCTTGGAATACAAAACGACTACAGCGACAACAATCCGAAATACGGGTGCGAATCGGCATCCACAGCGGATTTATGGTGCAGGCGGAAATTGGTACACTGAATCGGAAGGATGTAACCGTGATTGGGGATGCTGTTAACACTGCAGCAAGAATTCAATCCTCGGCAGAACCAAACACAATTGCAATATCGGAAGCGACTTGGTCACGGCTGAAACAACCGCAAAATTTCTATTTCTACCAGGAGTTGAAAATGAAAGGAAAATCAGAACCACAAAAAATATTTTTGCACAAACAATAGTTTATATAAACATTACTATAATAAATAGGACTTTTCCTTTGCATACTTCTCAAGGAAGAAGAGTGTTTATGTTCGCATGTCGGCTTGTAAAAGACTCGAAAAGAATCGGTTCAATACTCACCCATGATACCATTGATTTATTCGGATAGTTATCGTTTTTTTCGTCGGGGAGTTTTGCGATACGCCACTACAGAAGCGGGTTTCCGGATTCAGTTCACTCACTTGCGGCATGAACAAGGAGTTAACCAAAGGTCTAATTCATATCTGTCGAGAAGGGCGGCTGCCAGCCGCCCCCACGGAACGCCACAACGAATGAATCAATAAGGATGGCGGGGGGCAGCCACCACACCAGTCGGTGAATTCCACGATTCGAGTTGGTAGCGCAAATTCCCCTGCAATAATTCCAGCAATTCCGCATCTTCGATTTTCGCTTGGATCAATTGCTCAATCGCGGCGGGGGAAGCCAGCAATGCGATCCGGCTCCGGTTCTTCAGCGTAAGAATTTGCTGTGCGGTTTCCGGCGTCATCGTCTGCGCATCGAGCAATGCAAAACATCCGACATCGGAGAGCGCTTTCCAAGTTTCTGTGTTTAATTTTGCTGCATCCATCCGAACAATCGCCCGATTATTACTCACCTTTGCAATCGCGATTGCCTGTGCCGTCGTTGCATTGCTAATAACCGGATACACCCCGACTTCCGCCGCATCTTGTAAAAACTGTGTCCATGCGGGATTGACCTGATCGCCCCGCCAGAGGTCGCCGACATCTTCTCCATCGATGGTAATGAATGCCATCCCTAATCGTGCCAACGATTTTACCATCGCCTTTTTCGCTCCGGCGAGATAGGCAATCGGAATTGCGACGCTCACACCGCGATTCGCTTCCCCTTTCCATTCTTTCCGAATCGAATCGGCTAAAAATGGCACTTTATTCGTTTTGGCAAATTCGCGAGCTTGTTCCATCGTCGTATACACAATATTGAGAAACGCTTCGCTGTTTTCGTTGGTGACTGGCACCGTGAAAAGTACCAACGGTTGGAAGTACCGGACACCGGCAATCGCTTGTTTAACGGGCGGTGTGAATTCCGATTTTGCATCGAGGAAATGGATGCCGCCACTCTTGTGCAGGAAGTACGACGCCTTAGCAAGCGGCGGTTGGGTATAGGGCTGCGAAGCATTGGCATACGCCAGTGTTGCGTGATACGTCAGCTCGCCGATGTTCTTTAACGAATAGGCAAATACTGTCCCGGCGGTATCTTCCGGGGTGTGATAGGTTTTGTATACGCCGCCGATCGAACCGACGACATAGGACGGAATCCCGGCAACCTCAAACGAAGTATGATCGCTGCCGGCATACAACCGCCAAAACGCCGTTTTCTTTTTCACCGAATCGGGCCATTGCGAAACGTAGACATCGCCTAATTGGGGATACTCGGCAAGACCGCCGAGACCCAAGGTATCGCCGCCAGTGCCGACGACATCCATATTCAACATGCCAACGACTTTATACCCGAATTTCGGGAATTGTTCGACAAAATACTGCGAACCCCACAACCACTCCTCCTCGGCGGCAAAGCCAAGAAAGAGGATCGAGCGTTTCGGTTTCACGTTATTCTTCACGAAACATTCGGCGAGTTCCATCATCGTCGCTGTACCGGAAGCGTTATCGTTGCCGCCATAATAGATGTTGCCCAACGCATCTTTCCCGTGGTGGTCGTGGTGAGCGCCGATGACAACCACTTCTTTCGCAAGCGCGGGGTCGCTGCCGGGCAGAATCCCGCCAACATTGGCGAGCGGCGCGTTATCGAACCAATTCCCTTGTACGGTAACCGTGATACTTCCGGTCAATGGCTGCGAGGCCGGAATGCGGGTTTTGCGAAATTCGGTTTTCCATCCCGCGGCGGTTTTTCCGGTTGACGCTAATAACGAATCGGCAACGGTTTGCGAAATCATCACCACCGGGAAATTTTTCATGTAACCGTCAGGTGGCAATGAAGCCAATAGCGGGGGATTCCCTTCAAACGACAGCATCGCCACGGCGCCGCGTTTTTGCGCTGCCCGCGCTTTGAAAATCGCTTTCGCCTCGTCTTGCCATCGAGTATTAGGTAATTCAGGCGTTCCGCGCATCACAACGACAATTGCCCCGTTCACATCAATATTGGCGTAATCGTCCCAGCCTTTTTCCGGCGCTGAGATGCCATAACCGACGAAAACCAATTTACCGGTCACTGTACCGTAGCCCGAACTCTTGTAAACGGTGATGTCTTTCCACTGCTTATAGGTAGATTTTTGGTTGGCGGCATTGGTGTATACCACTTCGACCGGACCGGCATAATCGCCGGCGGGATAGGTGAAGCGTTGATAGTAACCATCCTCACCGAACGGTTTCACCAACCCGAGGTTCGCAAAGTGTCCGGCAAGATACCGCTCAGTCTTCGCACCACCGGCAAATCCACTGTAACGTCCCTCCAACGAATCGGAAGCGAGTACGTTCACATGATGCATGGCGCGCGTGGTATCGAACCCGATGTTCCACGATGGCGTGCCGGGCAAAGGTATGTCTGCGGCGACAACACCTTGTACGAAACCAATCAATAGAGCAAGAAGTATAAATGACATCCACTGTCTGATGTGCGGAAAGCGATGACTCACAGTATCCTCGATTTTTGTAAAGGGTAAGGTACAAATCGATTCGACCTTTGGAAAGATGGTGAGCGATTAACGACTAACGATACTTCTAAAAAAGTATCATCGAACGGTAACGTGTCGCAAACCGAAAAAATATCGTATTTTACAGTCAATGATAATGATTCTCCGCTTACTCCGCGTCCGGCAATGGGTAAAAAACTTGCTGGTGTTCGCCCCGCTATTCTTCGCGCAGAAATTTACCAGCGCGGAGGAGTGGCAACGCTCAGGGCTTGCCTTTCTTGCATTCTGCTTCACCGCCAGTGCGATTTACATCTTTAACGATATTCGTGATATCGAAGACGACCGCCAGCACCCGGTAAAAAAACATCGTCCCATTGCTGCCGGTCAAATTTCTTCCGCGAGCGCTTTGCTCATCGCCATTTTACTGATGGCCAGCGGCTTCGGTGTTGGATACTTATTGAATATGACCGCTTTGGTTGTATTGGTAGGTTATGCCGGTGTCATGATTTTCTATAGCATCTGGTGGAAACATATTCAACTGCTTGATGTCTTAATCATTGCCGGTGGAATAACATCGCGGGCGATATTGGGTGCCGATGCCATCGAAGTCGAGATCTCGCATTGGTTATTGGTGTGTACATTCTTAATCGCACTGATGCTCGCCTTGACAAAACGACGGCAGGAGCTTGCCCGGTACGTCGAGAAGAATGAACACACCCGGAGGAGTTTGGAAAATGCGCCGCCGCTTGCTGCGTGGGATCATTGGATTGCCGCTGTCGGTGGAATAACAATTTTAGCATACACTCTTTATACCGTCGATAGAGCCACCATCGAAAACATCGGGTCGATAAAATTACTCTATACCGTTCCAATTGTCGCCTTCGCAATATTCCGGTATCAACTCATCGTGTACACAAAGCAACAAGGGGAAGACCCCACCGAAACGCTGTTAGGCGATAAAGCAATTTTAATCGCCATCGCAATTTGGTTTGCCGGTGTTTTAACGATTCTGATGAGTAAAGGAGCATCGCTTTGATCGACGCCCCTACTGTGAGGCAGCAGTTGATTGCGGGATGGGGGGTGTTTCCCCACGGCGATGCATATGTATATACACCGCGCTCCCTTCCCGATTTACAACAGTTCATCCAATCCCGTCCGGCGAATCGGAAGATTCTCGCCTTTGGCAGCAGCCGAAGCTATGGCGACGCCGGGTTTTGTTCCAACGAATATGCCTTGTCGATGCGCGGTTTATCCTTAGTACACCAATTCGATAAAACGACTGGAACAATTGTTGTCGAGGCGGGCATCACCCTCGAAGAAATCATCGCTGTCGCACTGCCGCACGGTTGGTTTCTACCGGTAACTCCCGGTACCCGTTTTCCGACGCTGGGCGGTTGTCTCGCCGCTGATGTACATGGCAAAAATCATCATCAAGCCGGTACGATCTCAAACTATATCGATTGGTTCGACATTGTTCTTGCCGATGGAACGCCCCGGCATTGCTCCCGCACCGAGAATGCGGACTTATTCTGCGCCACCGCCGGGGGAATGGGTCTCACCGGAGTCGTATACCGGATACAGCTCCGGTTGGTTCCTGTCGAAACTTCATTCATTACCGCCGAATATTATCGCACAGCAAATCTGTCGGAAACAATGGCAGTCTTGGCGGCGAATGATCAAGAGTGGAACTTTACGGTTGCGTGGGTCGATTGTATTGCCAACGGTAAAAAAATAGGACGTTCCGAAGTGAGTCTTGGCAGGCATGCGTTGTTATCTGAATTGCCGCAGTCATTGCGAGCGCATCCGTTACAAATCGATGAAAAGCCGCCGTTCACCTTCCCGTTCCAACCGCCGTTTTCCTTAGTTAACAATTTCACCGGTGAGTTGTTCAATACAGCGTTTTACTACAAATCCGGTCCGAGTAAGAAGCATCGGAAGGTTGTTCCATACAATAGTTTCTTCTACCCACTCGACATCATGCATCATTGGAATCGAGTGTACGGACCGCAGGGCTTGGTGCAATATCAGATTTTAGTACCGTTTGCCGATTGCGAGGCGGTTATTGCGGAGGTGTTGCGTCACTGTATCAAGAGAAAACACCCTTCGACGCTGGCGGTATTGAAACGCTGCGGCGAAGCGGCGGGATTACTTTCTTTCCCGAAGCCGGGATGGCTGATGGCGATGGACTTTCCCGTGACTGCTGGACTATTCGAGACTCTTGACGACTTGGATAAAATCGTTCTTGCAGCTGGCGGCAGAGAGTATCTTGCGAAAGATGTTCGGATGAAACCGGAGACGTTTCGAGCGATGTATCCTGAGTTGCCGGAATGGCAAGCGATCAAACGGAAGTATGATCCGGATGCGATATTTTGTTCCGATCAAGCAAAGCGGTTACAGTTATTGTGAGTATCGTAGGGGCGCGATTCATCGCGCCCGAAACGAGTTGGTAGCCGCGGGCTTTAGACCGTGCCCAAGGTCAACAGGTAGCCGCAGGCTTCAGCCTGCGCCGACACGGAACATCAAGAATCGCAGGCTAAAGCCTGCGGCTACCATTCGAGTCAAAGCTGTTTACAGAAGAAGTTTCTGTTTATCGAGATAAAACTATGGGCAACTGGTTATTGATTGGCGGTACCAGCGGGATAGCGATTCCCTTAGCGCGGGAATTGGTAAAACGCGGACACCGGTTGTATCTCACCGAACGGGAAAACGCGCTGGAACGTTGCCGGGAAGTAGCCAATGATCTCCAAATTCGCGCTGCGGTCGAAGTGATGGTCGGGAGGTTCGAGGCGATGGAACCGGATCGCCACGGTACGTTTATCGCGGAAGTAGAGAAGGCGTTCGGTGAACTTGATGGCGTAATTTGGGTGGCTGGCGTATTGCTTCCCCAAGCGGACATGGAACGCGATCCGGCATTGGCACAATTGCAACATGCGGTGAATTATACGGCAGCGATAACTGTACTCACTTCGGCGGCGAGTATAATGGCGGAACGGGGGCGGGGGATGATCGTCGGATTTTGTAGTCCAGCCGGTGACCGCATCCGGAAATCGAATTTCTTTTATGGGATCGATAAACAGGCGTTGGAAGGATTACTGGAAGGACTACGGTTACGGTTTGGCGAGCAAGGGATAAAAGTAGTAGTAGCAAAACCCGGTCCTACAGCAACGCCGATGACCGCAGGGCTCCCCAAACAACCACTATTGGCGCAACCGGAAGTTGTAGCGAAAGAAATTGCGAAAGCAATTGACAAGGGTTGCGAAGTCGTTTACGCACCAGGCATCTGGCGTTGGATTATGCTCATCATTCGCAACCTGCCCGAATTCATTTTCCGGAAATTGTCGATATAGTATTCGTACAAATGATAAAGATGTTTTCGGAAGAGATAATGATTAAATACTGTTGTTACCAGATTTTGAAAATGAACTGTCCAACACCTCGCGCATTTTTTGTAACAATGTCAATCGTGAAAATGGTTTATGAATGAAGTTGATGCTTTCGTCGATTAGCCCACGGTCGGCGATGATGTTCGATGTATAACCCGACATAAACAAGGTCTTAATGCCGGGTCGGAAAACTTCTACTTGTGTCTTTAACTCCTTGCCATTCATTGTCGGCATGACTACATCGGTAAGCATAAGATCAATCGGATGGTTATACTCCTGAACAAGCAACAAAGCTTCTACCGGATTATCGGCAGTAAGAGTTTTATAACCGTGTTCTTCCACGATAACTCTCACAACATTCAATACTGCTAACTCATCTTCTACAATCAAGATGGTCTCGGTACCAGTGAGAACAATTTTCTCCTCCTTTTTCGACTGGTCACCAACCTCACCGATAAACCGAGGGAAGTAAATCTTGAAAGTAGTACCAATACTCGGCTCACTGTAGACATGGATGACGCCTTCGTTCTGTTTAACGATGCCAAAGACCGTCGATAATCCCAGTCCGGTTCCTTTTCCCTCTTCCTTGGTGGTAAAAAACGGATCAAATACATTCTCTAATGTTTTTGCATCCATTCCGCAGCCGGTATCGCTCACGGCGAGCATCACATAGTCGCCGGGCGCAGCGCTTAATTCACGCCGTTTCACCGTTTCATCGAACGCAGTGTTTGCCATCTCAATGGTAATCGTTCCATTGCCGCTTATGGCATCTTTAGAATTAACAATCAAATTGGTAAGAACTTGCTCAATCTGGGTTGGATCGATCTGAATTTGCCATAGTTCACCGATGGAAATCACTTTTAATCGTATCTCTTCTCTGACCAATCGACTCAGCATTTTTTTTACACCGGCGACAACCTCATCGAGTTTGATTACTTTCGGAGTGGTGGTCTGTTTGCGTGAAAAAGCGAGCAATTGCTTTGTTAACTCGGCTGAACTAAGACCAGCTTTTCGGATCTCGTGCAGATAACTGTACATCGGATTATCCGATTTCATCATCGACATGATCAGTTCTGTGTAGCTGATGATGACACTGAGCATATTGTTAAAGTCGTGAGCAACGCCGCCCGCCAATCTTCCCACTGCTTCCATCTTGTGCGCCTGACGGAGTTCGGATTCGTAGTGTAAACGGTCTTTGTCGGCTTGCTTGCGCTCGCGGACATCGCTGATAATTGCGACAAATCCTGTCGTTTCGGTTCGACTTCTGCCAAACGGACCAATTGAGATATCACAAGGAATTAAATCACCACTTTTACAGAGCATCGGGACATCGTGATAGACAATTTTTTCACCGCTTGCAATCCGGGTAATGTTCTCTACAAAGGTCGGAAACTGGTCAGTAGGAATAATTGGCGGGGGTTTGCCGATCACCTCCGACTCCAACCAACCAAACAACGTTTCGGCTGCAAGATTCCAACGCGTAATGTTCCCTTGGGCATCGTGTGCTATGACAGGAAGTGGAGAAGAATCTAATACTGTCTGGAGATACTCTTTTGTATCTTGAATTTCCCGCTCCATTTTCTTGCGTTTGGTGACGTCGCGCTCGGTGGTGGCAATCGCGATGATTTTTCCCGTTTCATCCACCATTTTCGTTACACTTAACCAAACATCGAGGATGCGGCCATCTTTGGTAATCCGTTGTGTTTCATACGTGGAAATCGTTTCGCCTGCGACCAGCCGGTAGATAAACTCTTTTTGCTCCTCGACTCTATCGGGCGGGGCGAGGAGCCAAATGCTCATCTGCAGCGCTTCTTCCTCACTGTAACCATACATCCGCTCACCGCCACGGTTCCAAGCGGTAATCCTACCATCAGTGTCGTGTATTGTAATGGCATCATCGGAATCGATAACCGCGGTAGCGAAGCGGCTCATTTTCTCATCCAGATGTTTACGATTAGTAATGTCCCGGACGACTGCCAAAGACATCCAACCGTTCTTCGTTTCCACGCCGCTCGTAGTAATGCTTGCCGAAAATTTAGAGCCATCTTTCCGTGTGCCAATGTAATCTTCAATCAAACTTTTTGTGGGTAACTTCGCTTGGGAAAAGCGCTCTCCATGAAGCCATTGTGGGTTGGTTTTACTGGATGCGGAAAGCAACTCATCGAATGCCATCGTGAGAAGTTCTTGCCGTTTATAGCCGAAGAGGGTTTCAATCTGTTTGTTGGCGTTCGCAATATTACCAGCGACATCGACGACGAGAACGCCATCGGGAAGCGCTTCTAACAGATTCTTAATATCTCGCTCTGAACATTTGGATTTCATTGGTTTTCTCAAGGTCACGACAAAACAAAATCGTCAAATTGTTGTATAAACAAACCACCCAATAAGTGATACGTTACTCTTTATCCTTTTTATACAATCGAGCGCATTTACGGAAGATGTAAATCTATCTCACGGATGGGTTGCCACTGGCTATAGTCAGCGATAGAGTGAAAGTTGTAAAACGTGGTCTGAAGCCCGCGACTACCAATGCAAAGCGGATAAACAAGATTGTTTCATTGCTGGTTGTACCCGAAGCCGACGGAAGTGACAGATGTTAAGACAAGTGATGGTGTCAATAACGATCGGCTCCGTTGCGAGTAACATCCGTAAAAAACAAATCGGATTCGATGAGGATGTTCGGTAGAAAATCACTATCTTTCCTTCTACAACACAGGAAACTCGAGAATGTTTTATCGACAACACTGTGCTGTTTATTTAATATATATGTTTCACAGATATTCTTTTTATTTGTGGATTATATTTTTTGGGGGCTTGCGCTGCGTACCACTTAGAAAAGGAGTATCTCATGGACACGAAAAACATTGGCAAATTGGATCGCTATATCCGTTTCCTGCTTGCCGTTGGATTTGTCGGTTGGGCTGTTTTTGCAGCGAATTACTTCTGGTTGATTCCTGCGGTGCTGTTGCTGGCGACCGTCTATACCGGACGTTGCCTATTTTACAGTATGGCAAATATGTCTACCACCCCGGATTTGGCAGTACGGAAACATAAAGAGATGCGTTATCGTCCCGGTAAGTGATTATCGGTGTTCGGAAATCGGGATTCGGGGATCGGGAAACCGACAGTAGGGCAGACGCTCGGGGTCGCCTGTTTTTTCTGATGGATACTGCGTTATCGTCTACAAAAAAAGTGGACAGACAAGAGTGTCTGTCCTACGGATATTACACCTGTGGATTCTAACCTTTCATTTTCTCTGCCATTTCCTTACTGCTGACGACGGGATAATACTCAAAGTCTACCAAGTCGTTCCAGTGACTCGCCCATTCATCGAGCTGCCCGACATGCTCCGCTTCCATGAGTTGGTAGCAACGGCTGCCATCAGGTAACACCCAGCTATCGATGTAGATGACTCCCGCGGGCAACATGCGTCCGTTTGCGGCAAAGCGGTCGTAGATAGCCTGCGTTGAATTCGGTTTGTAGTGTTCGATAATCATAAACAGCATTCTTGTTTCCTTTTCCTATCTTCTCTAACCTAATCCTGCTTCGTGAATAATAATAGGTTCGGATCATACCCAATTTCCTGTAAACGGGTACGAATCGATTGCAATACCGTTGGTTCGATAGTCGCTGTCCGGGCAAGAATCCAAAGATACTTACGGTCGGGATCGCCAATTACGGCATACGAATAATCCGGCGCAAGATCGATAATCCAGTAGGTACCCCACACCATCGACATCCAACCCATCCACTCTGGAGCAAATCGGACTTCCAGTTTGGTGTTACTCCCGTTCGGGGTCTGTTTGCGGCCGACGCCACCCGCTTCTTTCCAATTGCCATCCGCGGTTTTACAGCGATTTACCACTTTAATTGTACCATCCGGTTGCAGTGAATACGTCGCAGTCGTATGGCTGGCACATTTCCGTTGAAACCAATTGTCGTACCGGGCGATTTCATACCAGACCCCCATGTACTTTGATAAATCAATTTCCGGGACGGTTGTTACCGGTTTCGGATCGGCGGCGAATCCGGTTATTGCTGAGAGTAAAAGCATAGCAATAGTTAATATAAACTTCAACTTCCTCCCTCCAATTCAAAGCAAGTTCAACTTGAGATGCTTGCAGCAAGTAATACGAAAATACAAAGCACACAATAGTATTGTAGGGATTACGCCTTTTTATTCGTTTGACGTCTCTCGAGATAGTATTATCGGAGCCCAAATGCGCATACATAAAGAGAATTGAGGCGTATTCGCTACGCCTCAATATTAAACAGAATTAAATGAAACAAGCGCCTACTTCACGAAAATCATGCGGCGGGTTGCAGTAAAACCGTTGCATTCGATTTGGTAGTGATAGACCCCCGATGCGAGTTTATGACCATCAAAAGCAAACGTGTGTAGTCCCGCCACCGCCTTGCGTTCGGAACGCTGTTCGACCATCCGCCCATTCATATCGTAGACTGCAAAATGAACGGTGCCCGGCTGTTTAATCGAATAGGAAATCGTTGTGGTCGCATTAAACGGATTGGGATAATTTTGCGCGAGCCACTCCTGCGGCACCGCTAAGGTTTCCTCTTCGGTTCCCGCACCAAACCAATTGAAAGACTGCTCCTCCGACCACTCTGACCATTTAAGATTGCGGTCGCGATAACGTACACGCCACCAATAGGTTGTGTTCGGCGTTAAGAGCGAGTCCACCCGTGCCAATTGTGACAAATCGATCCCGGCATTGCGGTCGATTGGTTGATACTCCGGCGCTCCGGTATCGTTGTAAATATTCTCGTAGTGTCGTAGTGAATTCACTAGCGGCGTCGAATAATTTCCCATGATAGAAGTGAGTTGGAATTGCGAACACTGAATCGAGTCGCTGCCGGAAAATGCCGATGCCATTAGCGTAACCGCACCGCCAAAACCGCCACTCGGCGCAATCGCTTGCGGTGTTGCCGGTGGTGTTCCATTACGGGAAAAATGCCAACGGTCGACCACCACGTTATTCAACGGAACATTACTGTTACCTAAACTATAGGTCGTTGCCTGATACGAATTGTTGGCGAGATCGACATCGACCAAGACATAATTGTAGTAATCGAGCGAACGCTGGATTTCCGGATAATCGGTTTGGTTGGTGTACATCCGCCACCGGTCGAGCGCGCCGCCCGCGCCGCCGCAGAGCAACGTCCGCAGGTTTCCCGCATCACGCAGTCCCCGTTCGTAATTATGCGAATGACCATTCGAGATCATCATCGCTTTCGGGGTGTTTTCCAGTAAGGGAATCACCGAATTCAATGTCCAATTCGTATTGCCATCGGGCCAAATTTCACTATGTCCGGGGTGATGAGTCGAAACAAAAATCATATCGATGGAGGTATCGGCTTGCGCCGTCGCCAAGCGATTGGTGAGCCACGTGAGTTGCGTATTCCCTTGCGTATTGCTATTGAGCGCAATAAACAATACTCGTCCTAATTGGAACGAATAGTACCGCTCCCCCTCGTAGCCGGCGAATGGATCATACTCCATATAGTTGTAGTAAGCCGGGGACTCGGTTTCATGATTTCCGATTGACACCATGAACGGAATCGATTGATTGAGTTGCCTGAACGGAACAAAATACTCGGTCTGGAACGTCCCGTAACTCAAACCATTGCCGACAATGTCCCCGCTATGCATCACGAGACTCACGCTATCGGCGTAGTTTGCCCCATATAACTGCAGTAGCGTCTCCCGCATCGCATTAGCGCCACGAGTACTCTGCGCGATGTTCGATTGCGAATCGCTGGTGAGCATAAACCGGAGGTGACCATCGCGTGAACCGTTGGGTGGTGGTGTGCGAAACGTCGTAACAGCGGTGGTCGCGGTATCGGTACGGCAGCGATAGTAGTAGGTCGTGTTTGGTGTTAATCCCGTTAGCCGGACATTATGCCAGAGCATACTGCCGATGGTTTGCGCGCTACCGGTTGCGCTTTGCCCTAATGCGGCAGTCGTGCCATACTCGACAATGGTGTTATTCGAGACACTTGAGTGCCAACCAATCGAAATCGCATTCGGAGTCGGCGTTTGCAAATACGGTGTCATGATGAGGGCGGGGTTAACAACGGTGTGTCCAAAACCGCCGATGGCAATCGCTTCGGTCGCATTGAGCGGGCGGTTGTAAAACATCACTTGTGCGACATCGATTGGGTTGTCTTCCTGATTCTCATCGGCAAAAAACAACACCTGATTTTGATTGGCATAGGGATAAATTGCAAACCGTCCATCGACCGTTTGCACGCCGCCATCTTGCAGGAGCTGTCCGTCTAAATAGTATTTATAACTCGTACCTAAATCGGCGGAGATAATTAGCCGATACCACTCATTTGGAGAAATCGCATACGAGGAATAGCCGGTAGCCGCAACGCCGATGGTGCCGTTGGGGTTGACAAACGCTTCCCCGTCATTGGTGTTAGCATAATTCGTTTGGAAAAAAGTGTACCACTGTCCAACCGAAGGAACGCGAAAATCGATAACGATAGAATATTCGTTGACCCAAGTGCCGCCGCCATTTGCGGGAATGTCGTGGAAGCAACGGTAGTAACTCCCGACCCCGATATTGACCGCGCCATTTCCTGTGGCAGGTCCAGCGATGGCTTGATTGGTTCCGACTAAAGTAAAGTCGCGTCCCGTCATCGCTTGCGTCAAATTCGCCGTATTGTCGAAGTTCCACCAACCGACGGGATTGAGCGGTGCGGTGAGCGGAGCCAATGTGAAACTCACCGTGTTTGTTCCAGTGACTAAAGTAACCGACTGTCGGTAATTCACGTATCCGATTTTTCGGATGAGGCAGGAATAGGTGCCGCCTCCAAGATTGGGAAAACTGTAGGAACCGTTGGTATCGGTTTGCGCGGAATCAGTCGCGCTAAAATAAACCCAAGCGCCGGACACCGTATTGCTGGTAAGGGAGTCGGTAACGAGTCCGGTTACGCTGGCGGCGACGGGTTGCGCCAATGCAATGAGAACGAAAAGCAATACAACGGAAACGATTCGTGTGACTGAGAGACGATAGAACGATAACAACTGCGGCATCTTGACCTCGCTGGTTTGGTGGTAGACGAGGGTAAAATACGAAATCGATGGGGAATTGACCAGAAGATTTATCGGAGTGAGAAAATTATTCGACCAACTCGGGTAATTCTAACCCACACCGTAGGTCAGACACTCCTGTCTGTCCACCCATCCCTCTATACACTCGACAGACAAGAGTGTCTGTCGTACATGAACTACGTACGTAAACTACTTATGCGTCGTGGATTGCTCCATCGCGTCGGTGACGTCGCTCAAGAGGGTAAGCCGGCCGCCATAGGTGCGGCGAAGATTCGCTTCGGTAAAAGTCTCTTCGACTGGCCCGTTGGCAAGCAACCGGAGATTGATCAATAAGACCCAATCGAAATATTCTTTTACGGTGTGGAGGTCGTGGTGGACGACAATCACCGTTTTCCCCTGATTCCGCAATTCTTGTAACAGTGTGACAATTGAGCGTTCGGTGGCGGCGTCGACGGCGGCAAACGGTTCGTCCATAAAATATAAATCGGCTTCCTGTGCGAGCGCGCGGGCAAGAAAAACCCGTTGTTGCTGTCCACCGGAAAGTTGTCCGATTTGACGGTCTTTGAATTCCGTGAGTCCCACTTTTTCGAGGGAAGCGAGCGCCAACTCCTTCTCAACTTTTCCCGGTCGTTTGAACCAACCGAGCTTTCCGTAGGTACCCATTGTGACGACATCGAGCGCAGTAGCGGGAAAATCCCAATCGACCGATTCGCGTTGCGGGACATAGCCGATCCGTTTCCGGACAGTCGGGTATGGTTGCCCGAAGAACTTCACCCACCCACTGGCGAGCGGCAGTAACCCTAGCGCGGCGCGAATGAGCGTCGTCTTTCCGGCGCCGTTCGGTCCGACAATCGCGGCGAGTTTCCCATCGGGAATCGTGAGATCGATATCCCACAGCACCCGCTTGCGGTGATACATCACCGACATATCATGGATTTCGAGGGGTGGTGTTTCCACTTACGTTATCTCCAGCTTATCCGGTACGTTGGACTTTACCTTCGGTGAGCCGCAAAGCGAATTACTGTCAAGCGGGCTTACACTACACCGTACGTTGGACATTCCTGTCCAACGGGCCAGACGAGTAAATGTAGTACTTATACTCCTCACCCTCTTTCACCAACCCGGCACGAATCGGATTCCACCAAATGTACTCAATTGTTTTGCCGTACTCGTCATCATTTCGAATGATTCTGTCCATATACTCTTGTAACCAGACACTACCATTTCGATTTCTACCGGCATTAATCATGCGAGAACTAGAGCCTTTAATGCCCTTCATAATTTGAGCCAAAGAATACCATTTTCCGTTAATGTCTTATAGTGGCATAAGCACCAAATGCACATGATTATACATGACCACACCAAAGTACAATTGGAAGTACTTCGCTGCTCCGGTTAGAATAACTGTTCGTATTAGCTCGCGCTCCGAGCATGAAAACTCTTTCAATACTGATGTAAAAGTGACAAAGTAGAGACTTCCACCCAATTCCCAATGTGGTAAGTGACCTCGGCGCTTGATTAGCTCATTCGGCGAGTATTCCTTCACCTGTTGTCCTAATGACTTGTCGTTTCACTTTATGCCCGTTGGACAAGAATGTCCAACGTACAGGAACAAACCTACAACTTAGTTTTAAGCCCGTTGGACAAGAATGTCCAACGTACGGGAACAAACCTACAACTTAGTTTTAAGCCCGTTGGACAGTTTAGTCCAACGTACGGCACTAAAACGTACTACTTCAAGGCATCGACGATAGTGTTGACGTTATGTCGCACCATCCCGAGGTAATTCCCTTCGGGGGTGTTTTGTGCGCCCATGGCATCGCTGAAAAGCTCCCCGCCGATTTTTACCGGATGACCTTTCTCCTGTGCGCCGCGCTGTACTGCCTCCATTGATTTTCGTGGTACCGACGATTCGACGAATAGCGCCGGGATTTTTTCGGCGACCACTTGATCGACCATCCGGGTAACATCCTGGAGACCATATTCACTCACGGTCGAGATTCCTTGTAGTCCAATCACTTTGACGCCATACCGTTTACCGAAATAGGAGAAGGCGTCGTGAGACGTGACCAATATCCGGCGTTCGGGCGGCAGCTCGGCAATTCGCGCGACTATCCATTGGTGCAATGAGTCGATTTCTGCCGCTGCCAGTTTTGCATTCGTTTCATACTCTGTTTTGTTGGCTGAGTCAAGTTTGGTTAAGGTTCCAGCGATTATAGGTAGTGAAAGCTTCCAGATCACCGGATCGAACCAGATGTGGGGGTCGTGAACCCCATTACCCCGATCGATGAGTTCACTAACGGGAACCGATTCCCCCAATGGTACCGATGGTTTTGCCTCTTGTAGACGCTTAAACACCTCAACCATTTTCCCTTCGAGGTGGAGTCCGCTATAGAAGACTGCGCGCGCGCTTCGGAGGCGGTTCAAGTCCCCTTCGGTTGGTTTATAGAGGTGGGGATCAACCCCAGGTCCCATTAATGCTTCGACTTGGAAGTGATCCCCGGCAACCCGTTGCACGAGATCGGCGACCATTCCGGTCGTTGCCACCAGCTTTTTTGCATCGCCAGTTGTTGGTTTACCACATCCCAATAGCAAGCCAACGCCAAGCAGAAAGCCAAGAAGCCATCCGCGCCCCCATTTCTTCGCGAGTGTGCTCATCTCTCCTCGTTGCTTTTTGTGTGAAGTCGGGAATTTCCAATGCGAGGCATTGAAAAGCAATCTCTAACTTGTTTACATTCCATTCACAATAACATACGAACTTCTCTTGGTTGGTCTTGGAAAGGAATAACTTTAGCATGTCAGCACCTGAGCACGGCGGCAAAACGACCGTGTTTATCCTGCCCGGTCTATTAGGGACTGTTGCGAGCGACTGGGCGCCCCATTGGGAGCAGATTCGCAACGCCGGTTACGAACCGGTTGGCGTCGATTGGCCCGGACACGGAACCGATTCCTCCCATCTCGATCATTTTACGATCGCCGGACTCGTGGAGCACGTGTTAGCCAAGATGGATACAGTAGAGACGAACCCCTGTTTACTATGGGGTTACAGTTTAGGCGGCTACATCGGACTCGAAGTCGAGCGGCAACAGCCCGGGCGGTTGAGTGGTCTCTGGATGCATGCGACAAAATTCTATTGGACGGACGATGAGATTGCTGCGTTTCGAGAGCAGTTCGATCCTGAGACGATGCCAGCGAAATATCGGGAGACGTTGCAGAAAATTCACGGTGAGCGTTGGGAGGAGTTGTTGACAGCTAATATCGCACTCTTCGACGAAATTGTCGACAATGGTTTGACTGACGACGATTTGGAGATAATCCGAATGCCGGTTTTGGTCACGACTGGCGATCAAGACGATTTGGTGAAAAGCGATGAAGTCGAACAACTTGCCGATATCTTGATGAATGGCGAACTATCGATCCTTTCCGGGGTGAGACATCCGTTGCATTCGAGTCGTTCTTCTCTAATTCTACCCGCCGGTATCGAATTCAGCGACCGTGTCCTCGGCTGACCTCTTTCCCGACGCCGTCGATCCCGACGAATTAGCGAAACGCGTGATACCGTTGCCGGGCGATGCTTTGCCCGGCATCGACGAAGCAGCATCCCCCTTTCTGATCGCCCTTTGTCAACGTTATCATGTTGGTGTCGAATTAGGTTTCTACCACACCACCAATTTTAAAATTGGTCGTTCGATTTACCTTGATCGGAATCTCTCGCCGGAACGGCAAAACTTCTCCTTTTGTCATGAACTTGCTCATTTACTACTCGAACACGATAACGAAACCCACCCTTCGCAGGAAGAGGAGTTTCTCGCCAATCAATTGGCAGCACGTTTGCTATTACCCGACGCAACTTTTGGACTTGACGCCAAGTCGTTGCCACTGGCGGCGCTAAAGGAAAAATATCCTTACGCATCGTGGGAGGCGATTCTCCGCCGCAAACTCCAATTTCGGCATGGCGTCGGAACGATAGTCGATGAAGGGAAAATCACCTTTCGCGGCGCATCTCCGAGTATCGCGTTTCCCCACCATCCGTCACCGAACGAATGGGGTATCATCCGCGATGCCTTCAACGAAGCATGTTCACTCTTTCGAGAGCAGGATGGACTTACCATGACTGCCGATTATGTCGATACAGGGAGTGGTGTGCGGCGGGTGCTCCTCTGGACAGAGTGGGAGGAATTGTAGTCAAAGAACGATAAATACGAAAGCATAATATTATAAGCGGCTATAATAACAACCCTTTATTTGTGATTTCTGTCAATCGGATTTCTTGAAAACGATTACCCAACTCCTCTGAATCCTGTGCTCGGTTGTTTATATTAAAAACATACTTATCGGTAAGGAGCCGACCATGCGTACCCGAATTGTTGCGCTGTTTTGTCTGTTGCTTCCCGCACTGCTCCATGCTATTCCCGATCATAGTTTTGCTAAAGACCGCATCTGGATAAAACTATCCGAAAGCTTTTCGCAAACGGCGAACCGCGCTGGTGATGGCACGTTTACTATACCTACCGGTTCGTTCGCTTTAGATGCGTTTATGGCGCGGGAAGGCATCGAGAAACTGGATCCACTCTTTCCGTTTAGTAAAGTCACCCAAAGCGATCCACTCTTCTACAAACATAATCTCCATCGCCACTATCGCATCCAATTCAAAAAAGTGTTTTCGTTATCTGAATTGGAGAGTTTAGCGAAACGCGCGGCGACGCTTTCGGAAATCGTCGAAGCGGCACCCATTCCCGTATATAAACCATGCTGGACTCCCAACGATTGGTCGATAAACGATATGTGGGGACTTGCGGCGATGAATGTCGATGAGGCATGGGATCATGGTCGCACGACCGATAGCGATTTCATTGCTGTTACCCTCGATACCGGAGTGGATTATGATCACGAAGACTTAACCGACAATGTGGTTGCCAATTCGGTAGAAGACTGGAACCGGAATGGAAGGTGGGATAGCTCGTGGTGGCTGCCTGACCATCAAGGCGGCGATAGGAATTTACTCGACGATGATAACAATGGATACATTGACGACGTCATGGGATGGGATTTTGTTAATGTCACGATGAGTTCCCAGTCACGGATAAATGGCGAAGATTATGATGATTCCGATAACGAGCCGTACGATTTTCATGGACATGGTACGCACGTCGCTGGAACGCTTGCCGCGCGGACGAACAATTCACGCGGTGTCCCCTCAGCTTCCCGTAACATCAAGATGATTCCTCTTCGCGTCGGTTGTGCGTATATCAATTCGAATAACGATACCACTTCCGGCCTCTACTCCGATTATGCTGCCTCAGCTATCCATTATGCCCATAATCGCGGAGCAAGAGTAATCAGCATGAGCTTTGGCGGTTACAACACGAATAACGCATTAGAAGATGCAATTAATTGGGCGACCGATCATGGAGCATTGTGTTTCGCCGCAGCAGGTAACGATGACACATCAGCAGTGGTTTATCCAGCTCGTCATGCAAATAGCATTTGTGTAGGAGCTTCAGATCGCAACTACACCAAGGCGGGCTTTTCCAGTTACGGTCCGGATGTCGATGTTTCCGCACCGGGTACCGGTATATGGTCGACGATGGTGAATAATGCGCTTCACCCGACGAATTACATCTCATGGCAGGGTACGTCAATGGCGGCGCCCAACGCGGCGGCGGTCGCATCATGGTTGTGGACGATTTACCCACAGAAATCCAATCAGGAGATTCGCTGGGCGTTAACACACGGGGTACGATTGTTTCCCGATTCGTTGCAAATGGGTTCGGGCGTCGTTACGATGGATACGTCGTTCTACTTGTTGGCGAAACCACTGCGGGTATTCTGGAAGGAAGGAGATAAACTATACATCGGTGATACTGCCGGAATCCGCATTCGAACATTAGAGTCGAATCCCAATCGCCAGTACCGGTTTGAAATCAAACGGGCGATGAACAATTGGCAATGGGAAACCCTGCAGCAAGCGGCAATCGGATCGCTCAGCGGCTTTTCGATAGCGTATCCAGTGACATACCCAACCGACGTGGTGATGTTCCGGATTTCCTTTGTTGACGATCCCGCTGTCGTCGATTCAACTTTTCCGCTGATTGAAGTGGCTCGACCGGCGCAGATTTTATCTAACTTCAATAGCGTTTATTGGATTGGAGATGGTCCAATAATCGGATCGGAATTACGGCGTCCTTACTCAGATGAATATCACTTCCAGTTAACTCATAATTATGGCGCAGCCAATACAATTTGGACGGACATCCATCGCGATTATAATCACGAGTATTTTCGTTGGGACCCCACTTATCCGCTGACCGATAGTGGGCGTGTTCGTGTTATCATTCCTACTATTCCCGGGGTCGGAGATACCTGCAACCGGACGTTTATGATCCGTCCATACAATCATGTTTTTTGGCCAAATAGCGGTTCCTTCCGGTTTGGCGAAACCATCGATCTGACATGGGAATCGCCGCAAACCCATTTGGTGAGAATTCAACTAAACCGTGCATTTCCTGATACGAACGGATGGGTAACCGTTGCCGATAGTTTGGTCGATACCGGACATTACGATTTTGTTGTAACACCGCTGCACAGTACTACTGCCCGATTCCGGATTTTGAATCAGGACAACTTGACTTTGGGTGATACCACCGACAACAACTTAATTTTTTCCGACGACCGGGTATTATTATCGCCGAATGGTGGTGAATTCTGGCGGATTGGCGCGTCACAAGAGATTCGCTGGGGTTCCTATCTACCGGTTGAGAATCAGTATGCTTCGATTTATCTCAATCGAAATTATCCAACCGGAGCATGGGAATCGATTGCCCACGTTCAAAACTCCGGTAGTACCAATTGGACAGTTACGGGACCCGCAACCACCAATGCCCGCATCAAAATCATGAATGCGGCAACGATGCGGGGCGATACTTCCGATGCGTCGTTTGTTATTCGCAATAGCAGTTTCCAATTGACCGACCCGCAAAACGGAGCTGCGTGGTATATCGGCGGTTGGGGCGGCGTTCGATGGACAACTTTAAGCGCCAGCGAAGGTGCGGTGCGGATTCAACTGAATCGCAACTATCCTTCGCAATTTTGGGAAACGATTATCGATAGCACTGCCGACGATGGTTACGATTCCTGGTCGGTAAGTGGTACCACCGGCAGCAATATGCGGGTGCGAATTCGTAGTCGCAGCGATACATTGAATTGCGACACCCTTCCCCACAATTTTTCCATTCTACAAGGCTGGCCAATGGTCTATCCCAACGGATTTGAAACATGGTATGTCGACTCAACCTATCAAATCCATTGGGGGACTTACAGCGGTCTCGGCACGGTACATCTCGATCTGAATCGTAATTATCCGACTGGAACATGGGAACGGTTGTTTGCCGCGACTGCAAATGACGGATATCAAAATTGGCAGGTAACGGGTGCGATAACGGATCATGCGCGAATGCGGGTGATGGTTACCTCGAATCCCTTTCCCGGGGATACCTCCGATTTCGATTTTGCAATTCGGGGATTCTCGCGAATCTCGGTTGCAGACACGCTCGACTTAGGGGCAGGTGCGATTGGTGCGAATGTTACCCGCGCGCTTTGGGTGAAAAATGTTGGTGCGGATACCCTGCGCATCGATTCGGTACGTTGGACGGGCACATATTCCGTGATGTCTCCCTATTCCCGGATTGCACCGGGTGATAGCGCGCAGTTTGTCATTACGTGGCAGGTAGCGACGACCGGTCAGATTAACACCTTCCGGATTTATCATAATTCACCGTCGGACCCGAATCCCTACAATGTGATTTTGAAAGGGGACTGGTATCGCTCCTTCCCCTATTGGGAAACCTTTAGCGATAACAACGGTGCGCCACTTGGATGGACGACCCAGAACCCCGATAACCGGCTCGGCTGGGCATCGATGTTGGATAACGGAAACTACAGCCGGTTCATGCCGAATGCCGCCTACAACTATCCCGGCGAACGCGATTACTTGATTTCTCCCCGCCTAAATTCAGGTGGGGTGGTGTATCCGGCAATGCAATTCGACGTGAGTTACGGACCATCGTCAAATCACGATTCACTGCGGGTTGAGTGTTCCATCGACAACGGTGTAACCTATCCCTATTTGCTGTTCTATAGCGGCGGTGAACAATTGCGGACACGCACGACGCCGCTTATTCCCGATACGTGGATGACCTTCTCTGCGACGTTCCCGCAAGCCGCCTATTTTTGTAATTCGGTGCGGGTGCGGTTTGTGTCAATTTCCTATCATGGCGACGATTTATATATCGATAACGTTGTGTTCCGGGAAGGGCTCCCTCAATTGACTATTTCGCCGCGTTATCTCGATTTCGGTAGTGTGGTGCGCGGACAACCGGGTAGCCGACAGCTTTGGTTCAAAAATCCCGGCAATGCAAATTTACACGTTACCGGAATTACGTTGCCGATTGGTGTCACCACCGCGCTGCAGGATTTTGCCGTAGTGATGAATGACTCGATTCCGATAACCATCAATTGGTTGCCGCAAACCGAGACCGTGTTGTGGGATTCGTTGACGATTATCTCCAATGCAGGGAATTCACCTCGGATTACGATACCAGTGGTGGGATTGTCGGTGATGCCGCTGGATGCAATCCAACCGGCGGGAACATTGCAAGCCGCCGCGACCGTTCCCGGCGTCACTTTAACGTGGAATGCATCGCCATCAGAAGTATCCGGGTATCATATTTATCGCAGCGATTCACTCCCATTTTTTACACCGCCCGAAGGAAATCTGTTGGGGGTTACGTCCGCCGCGACATTGCGTTATCGTGACAGCACATTCTCGCAAAAAGCCTACTACCGTGTATCGGCATTTCTTCGCTCAGAGTTCTCTACTTTCACCGGGGACGATGCTCTCAACGAACATGGGTTTGCCGTCGTAGAAACTCCCGAGCGGAAAGCGATACTATCCGGTACCGACCGATTTTGGGCGACGGGTCGACGCGGGTTACTCACGAAATACGCGCAATCCGGCGCCGCGCTTTCTACTCAATATTTTACTACGCCGGCTCATGTCAACAACATCGTGCAATTTTGCGCAGGAACTCTTGTAATCACTGGCTATCAAGGCAACGGCGCTGCGCTGATTGCAATGATGCTCGATTCCAATGGCAGTCAACAATGGACGGCGACCAAACCGCTGTCGTTGGTTTCTTACTTCTATCGTACCGGAGCGGTGCGAACGTTCGATAACGGTTTATTGATGGTAGGCGGTAGCCGGAATGGACTGCCGAATGCCGACTTGTTGCTTTGGAAAGTGGATCGTAACGGCGCCGATGTATGGACCCGTACTCATGCGATTACCGCGAGCGACGATGACCATGGCGTATGTGTCGCTCCAGCAATCGATCAAGGGTGGTTGGTAGGCGGCGGTTCCTATAGCGCGGGGAGTTGGCTGGTGCGGATCGATGATGCCGGTAATCGCACCTGGACCCGATTCTACGGCGGTGGCGCAGTTTCCCACTTCCAATGTGTCCTTCCCGAAAGCGATGGCGGTGCGGCGCTGTTTGGCTACACGACAGCGTTGGGAGCGGCAAATGGCGATGCGTGGCTCGTGCGGGTAAATGCGGTCGGCGATACGCTCTTTACCCGGACGTTTAACCGCGGCGGTAATGAATATTGCCCGGCGGCAGTGAAGACGATTGACGGGGGGTATGTCTTCCTGATTGCAAACTCCTATGAAAACACCAATGGCGATATCAGGTTGGTAAAGATAAATGCAAGTGGTGTGATACAATGGGAACGCACGTTCGATAGCGGTGGCGACGATAACGGGCGAGCTTTGACATTGTGTGCCGATGGCGGCTTTTTAATCGGTGGAGCGAATCGTTCCAACTCGACAACGCAATCCGGCAATGCGTGGATTATACGTACTGACGCCAGCGGTTTCGTTATCATGCAATAGATCGTGGGTGATGGGGGATGGGAAAAGATGGTGAAAGGTGTAGGGTGTAAGGTGTTGGGGGATGGGCAGGGGCGGCACAGAAAACGTCCGCTCGTAATGGGTAGGGACTGAGGGTTCCAGTCCGGTTAAAAACAAAAGGGCGAACACGAGGTTCGCCCTTACTCACGGGCGGCTGCTTGCCGCCCCTACTGGAGGTTAGTCAACCCACCTTGCGGCTCGCCGCAGGTAATCCTGCCTGACAGGGGTACGGACAGGTCTCCAGACCTGTTAAATAAAAAGGCGACCCAAAGGGTCTTGCCCCAACCAAACGGGCTTGGGGAAGCCCGTAACCACCTCCCCAACACCCCAACACTGATAACCCATTACTCATCCCCCATTGCCCATTACCCATTACCCAACCCTCAATTCTTGTGTTCGGAGAGAATTTGTAGTAAATAGTCTGGATATCTTTGTACATTCCGCAAGAAGAGTATGCTGAAATTTGGCGGTCCCCCTGCCGATTCCGAGGGGAAACATTATCAATTGTTATGGGTGCCCCCCGATCACCGCGAGCCAGTTTCGCTCACGATGTCGGTAATCGGTTGGCGCTGGATTCGCATCGCTATCGTAATGTTGGCAGTGATGCTCATTGGGATGGTAATCACTTGGGGTGTTTTTCTCCGGCAAGCACTTTCCTACGACCGGTTAGTACAGGAAAACAAATCGCTCAAAGTGAGTGTCGTGAAACTGGACGAAATGCGGATGCAATTGGAATCGCTCCAGATTCTCGACGATCAGGTGCGGCGAGCATTAGGAAGCCGCCCCGGATTGACAGCGGAAGACCGCGCCTTGTTGCGGGAGCGTTACCGTTCCAAGCAGTTTTCCAGCAGTTCCCGTTCCGGACAAGAATTATCCGATGTAACGTTTTTACCGACATTGATGCCGACGGTTGGGTTGGTTTCACGACATTTTACCAATTCACCGTTTGCGGGCAATGAGGGACATCGTGGAATCGACATTGCCTCGGCGAGTGGTACACCAATTATTGCCGCGGCAAGCGGTACCGTGCTTTTCAGCGGGTGGACACAACAGTATGGGAATACGTTACTTGTGGGACACCCCTCCGGGTACACCACGATGTATGGTCATGCCCAAATGTTTTTTTGGAATGCGGGCGATATCGTTCGACAAGGCGAACCGATTGGATTGGTCGGTTCGACTGGAAAATCGACCGGGCCGCATTTACATTTCGAGGTTTGGAAAGAAAATTCTGTGATCGATCCGATGACGATGATCTCGGAGAATCGGTTTACCGCAAACAAGCGGTAGGAGGAGTTATGTTGACACGCGGCGGAACGACATCAACCGGAACAGAAATCGCAACGGTGATTGGCGCTGAAACATTAATCGAAGGGAACATCACAGTTCCTCATTCGATGCGGCTCGATGGTCGCGTCCACGGACAAGTGAATGTTACCGAGACTTTGACGGTTGGTCCGAACGGCACGGTCGAGGGAAATGTTCAAGTAAAATCGGTAATTGTCGGTGGTAAAGTCATCGGCTCGGTGAGTGCATCGGATAAAATTACCCTGAACAGTACCGCGGCGATGAATGGCGATTTAGTGTGTGCTAAACTGGTAATTGAAGAAGGGGCGGTATTCGAGGGGATGTCGCGGATGGGTACCGGAAAGCTGCCGCTCATGATGCCGCAAGCGGAACCGCGGAGTGATGCAACGAAACCGAATACCAGCGAAGGTGCGCAACAACCGGAAGTACCGCGCTGGGCGGATCGCAAAAGATAGGCAGGAATTCGGAACTCGGGGTTCGGGGTTCAAATTTACTCACCGATTCCCGAATTCCGATATCCGATCCCCGAGATGTTAGACCGCGATAGCGTAAAGGCATGGGCAGCCATCGGTGAATACTCATCGCTGGGGATTCAGATGGTGGGTACTATCGCGGTGTGTGCCGGACTGGGGTGGTATATGGATCGCGCTTGGAACACAAAACCGTGGGGGTTGCTTCTCGGAGCACTGTTCGGAGCGACGGGGGGAATGATCGCATTCATCCGGGCGGTACTCAAAGCCAATCGCGACACCGAACGAAGTGACCTCGAAAAGAATCATAAGTAAGCGTATTTTTATCGATGGATTTGTTGTTGCGGGAATTGCACTTAGGCAATCGACCTCTTACATTAGCGACTTTGGAATGCCGGTGAAATCACTATTCCGATGGTTTTTTTTGATCGCACTCGCGCTCTATTTCACATACTATCTGCCACCGGCAGGCATGGTAGGCGCGAAATATTTCTTAGCCGTGATTACTGCGATTGGTACCGGTTTGGCGGGATTCATCCAGCTCCGTGTTGCAAAAAATAGCAACGGCCAACCGATGAAAGCGGTCGCCATCGGCGGCGGGATTCGCATCTTATTTGTGATTGCATTAGTGGTGGTCGCATTGACGAAGTTTCCCGAGAATGCCCGACTTGGCAATGTAATTGCGATTATGATGATGTACTTTGCGATACAGTTGGCGGAATTGCCGACGATTGTTAGAATTTTGAGTCAAGAACATTAAATGTGGTAGCCGCAGACTTCAGTCTGCGAATGGAAATAAAACGAGTGTAAACGCGGTCTAAAGCCCGCGGCTACCCATAAGCCACTACCCATCGGTGGCTACCCATTGAACTAAACAACCGAATGGAAATGTGCGAATGAGTGAACCGACCCACACGATAACCCAAACGGTGAGCGATACGCTCCACGCGGCGCAATCCGTTGCCGGCCATGCCGCCGAACACGGCGCGGAGCATGGCGCTCACGACTACTCGTTCGCCCACGATTCGCTTTGGACCGGGCAGGATTTGACCTACAATCTACTCGATCACCATCTCGAATTCCTTCCCGATTGGGGAACTTTTACCCTCACGAAGCACGGTTTTATCCTCGCATTAGCGGCGTTCGTCTTGGTCATTTTTGCGACGCTCGCCGGCAAGTCCGCGAAGAAACGGATGGGGAAAGCCCCGACCGGGTTAGGTAATTTCCTCGAAGTGTTCGTGAAGTTCATTCGCGACGATGTGGTCTACCCTGCAATGGGTGAGAAGTTGGGCAAACACCTCCTCAATTACTTCCTGACTGCCTTCTTTTTCATTCTGTTCGGTAATCTTGCCGGACTCATCCCCGGATCGAAATCGCCGACGATGAATATCGCGGTAACGATGGGGATGGCGGTGATGACGTTTATCCTGATGATTTATAGCGGGGTGCGCGTCCACGGGTTGTGGGGCTTTTTGAAGCATTTCGCCCCGCCCGGTATTCCGTGGCCCGTCTACTTTATTCTGACCCCGATAGAAATTGTCGGACTCTTCGTAAAACCGTTCGCATTAACGATTCGTCTCTTTGCGAATATGGTGGCGGGAAAAGCGCTGGTGCTTTCATTCATCGGACTGATTTTTATGTTGGGTAGCGCGCTGGGCGCCGGGGCGGCATTCGGTATTGGACTGCTCCCATTTGCGGGCGGCGTCGGTATCATGTTGCTGGAAATCTTTGTCGCATTTTTGCAGGCGTTCATCTTTACCATGCTGTCGGCGCTGTTCATTGGACAACTGGCAACGGCACACGACGAACACGACCACGAACATGGTCACGAGCATGCGCATTAATTGATTTTTTCGCGCGATAAATATGAGGCACAGCCTCGACGCGCACGCCGGATATGGAAAATCCGGTATCGGTTAGGGCATATTTTTTACTAATGCCCAACGCAGACAGGATTGTCCGCGCCACCGAACCCTTGCCTAAAGCGTGATGCGGGCAAGTGATTGGAAAGGAACGGTACGTCTTTCAACTGTACGTCGGACATTCTTGTCCGACGGGCGTGAAGGAAAAGAGGCGTGTCGGATAACGTTAACATCGACCGACAGGAATGTCGGTCGTGCAGAATACAAATAAGGAAGCACTTTCATGGGAAATGAAGCATACGCACTGTTGTCCGCCGGTATCGGCGCAGGTCTTGTGGTTATCGGCGCCGGACTCGGCATCGGCCGCCTCGCTGGCGAAGCGATGCAAGGAATCGCCCGGCAACCGGAAGCGACCGCGAAAATTCAAACGGCTATGATTATCGCCGCCGCCCTTATCGAAGGCGTCGCGTTGTTCTGCGCCGTTATTTGCTTACTGTTGTCGTTCAAATAAAAACGGGAACAGGGTACAGGGGTTAGGGAACAGGTAAAGCACTGTTCCCCGTTCCCCGTTCCCCATTCCCTGAGGGAACCATGAATCCAATTGAATTGGTAACGCCCAACGTCGGAATGTGGTTTTGGACGACGCTGCTATTCTTAGCGGTGCTCATCATCCTGCGGAAAACCGCGTGGGGTCCGATTGTCAAGGCGCTCGAAGAACGCGAGAAGACGATTGCCGACGATTTGAAGCGCGCCGAATCTGCCCGTGTCGATGCCGAAGGGGCGCGGGAAAGTCTGCTCAAGGAACAGGCGAAAATGCTTGCCGAGCAGAATGACCGGGTCGCCCAGATGATGAAGAATGCGGAACATCGCGCCGCCGACATCATCGAACAGGCAAAAGTCGAAGCGCAGAAGCAGCGGGAAACCGCTACCGCCGAAATCGAACGCGAGAAGCAAAAAGCCATCGCCTCGATTCGCAGCGAAGTCGTAACGGTAGCGCTCAATGCCGCGCAAGCGGTGATCGGCAGAGAGTTGAAGCCGGAAGACCATCAGCGCTTGATTGAACAATCGATCAATCATTTGAACTAAGGGTGTATGGTGAAAGGTGAAGGGTGAAAGGGATCTTCATGCCACCTTACACCCTACACCTTATACCTTTCACCGCAAGGAAGAAATGAGCTTATTAGTATCACGCTACGCGGAGCCGTTGTACCTTGCCGCGAAAGAGACCGGCGAATTGGAAACGGTGACTGCCGACATGGCGGCGCTGGGTATGCTGTTGGTTTCCGGCGAATCGGGAAAAGTATTCGCGGAATACTTGTTATCGCCCCAAGTGTCGCGCAAGGAAAAGCTCGATACGTTGCTTGCGGTATTCGCCAGCGGCAGTAAAATCACTCGGAACTTTTTTCAGGTGGTAATTGAACGCGGGCGCGAAGAACTCCTGCTCGAATTGCCGGATGAGTTTCTTAAGCGAATGAAAAAAGAAGCGGGGATCGTCTCGGCAAACTTGATTAGTTCGATTGCACTCACCGAAAAACAAGTAAAGGCGATGGCGGAGAAAATCGGGAAATCGATTCACAAACAAGTCGAATTGACGTCGGAGACCGATGCTTCGTTGTTGGGCGGTTCGATTCTGGAACTGGAAGGGAAACGGTACGACGCCTCGCTCAAACGTCAATTAGACGACCTGAAACAGGCGTTGTTGGCGTAGGGGCGGGTGTAAACCGTAGGACAGACACTCCTGTCTGTCCACAATGATTCCGATGGACAAGAATGTCCATCGTACGGGACATCGAAGAGAAAAATGAATCCACGGATTTTGCAAATCGCTGGGGAATTGAAGAGGCGGCTGGAACCGCTGTACGGCGAGCGGTTGCAAAAGGTCGTGGTCTTCGGTTCCTATGTGCGTGGCGAAGAGACTGACGAGTCGGATTTAGACGTCGCGATTGTGTTGGATCCAAAATATGACGATTTAACTGAGTGGAATTTAGCGGGATCGCTCTTTGTCGAAATCGATTTAGCGTTTGATGTGGTCGTCGATACGCATATAATTTCGCTCGAAGAATACAATGACCGGGATTATGCGATACTTCGCGCTATCCATAGCGAAGGGGTGACGGTGTGAACGAACTTGTAGCGTTGCACTTGAAGCGTGCCGAGCGATTTCTGGTCGAAGCGAATTTTACTCTGACGAACGAGTTCTTCGATGCGGCGATCAACCGTTCCTACTATGCGATGTTTCATGCGGTAACCGCAGTACTGAAAACGGAAGATGTGGCGCGCAGTTCTCATGCCGGTGTGATTGCCGCATTTAATCAGTTCTTTGTCAAACCGGGTAAATTCACCGAGGTAGAAGGGCGTTGGCTCAAACACGGCTTTGAAACGCGCAATAAGAACGATTATTGGCCGGCGCCGGAGAACAGTGAAGCGGAAGCGCTGCAATTATTTGAAGAAGCGAAGGCGTTTGTAGCGAAGTGTCGGGAGTATTGCGAAGGAGCGTAGGGACGCAAATTATCGCATCCGAGACAATATCCGGGTTCGATGAACCCAACGCATTTCTAGCGTTGGTTCACAAACACCGATGATTTTTCAATTCGTGTTTGTAATTGAACCCCTACAACGTTGCCCCGACATTCTTGTCGCGGAGTTGGAGGTTAGGCAATCTTGCCTGACTGAGGAAGAGCGACGGACAAGAATGCCCATCGTACAGTAGTGGGACAGAAGGAAGCGGGAAAGTGGGAACGTAGCGACAAAGCTCCTGCTTTGTCATCGTCTTTGGAATTGTATTAACAACTGGAGGTGATACCAATGTATTCTTCAGAACCAGATGACTGTTCTAAAGATGATCAACATCAGGATTTGATCGAGATAACTCCAGAACTAGTTAGGAAGGTGAGGATATTCAAATATTCTTTTTGGACTCTTAGAACGATTTTTCTATCATTTGCTATACTAATCATGTATTCGGGGTTTATCTTTGCGGGTTTTGTTTTTAAAATACCATTTATAGATAAAATCAAGGATGATACTTTGTTTATGTTTTTTTATTTTATTGCATCGGTAGTATTTGGTTTTGTCATGTTGAATCTTGTTTGTAAGGTTGGTGTTGTTGATAGATTATTTAATAAGATCGACAATAAATATGAATACTATAAAGAGCTGTTGTGCGTTTATAATTATGATAGAAAATCTCATAAGTGTTAGTAAAAATCTAATTGTTTGATTTTGTGTCATTGTCCTTGAAATCATACATCGTGCAAACGAGGGTGTTTGTACTTACGGGCGACCCCGAGGGTCTGCCCCTACAATTGGAGGTTAGGCAATCTTGCCTGACCAAATCAAATTTCACATCTCTCCTCACAGTGTGTGAAGTTTGAGTTTAGTCTCTGAAACAGGTTCAATCAACTTTGATGGTGGAGAGATGTTAAGCGAAGAAGCAATAAAAAATGAAATAGATTCTTTGCTAAAAATGGGCGACGAACTATTTTTAAATTTGGAAGGAGTAATGTTTCGTAGACATTATCCCCTATGGTATGGAAAATCATTGCCCTACATACATGAGTATAATAGTCTCTGCTATAATGATTTTATAATGTGCTTTAAAAACGAAACAAGAAAAGAAATTACAGCTAGTACTTATACATTGTCGGATTATATTATCGGTGTATACCAAGTCAGCTCTGGATATCAAATAAATGTACAATATGCTGTGCGTGGTCTCCTAGATATTCAAATTGGACTATTAAATGCGTGTATTAGTACGATTGATGGGTCATTAAACAAACTAAAAAACTTTGTTCGAGCTGATTTGTTTTACAGTGAATTAGAATCGGCAGAATATTTGTGTCAAAATAAATTCTATCGAGCAGCAGGAAACATAGCTGGTATTGTAATTGAGAGGCACTTAATTCACATATGTAATGATTTAGAGATCGTGTTACCTAATAAACCAACGTTAGGTGTTGTAATTGATCGTTTATATGATGCCGACCGAATAGATGATGTTGAAAAGTTGAGATTGAAGCACCTTAATGAAATCAGAGTAAAATGTGATCACGTAAAAGAGACCGAACCAAATGAAGCTGAAGCAAAGAATATTTTATTCGGTGCACGAGAAACTCTTAGTAAAAACTATGTATAGTGATTTATCAAATTGTGTAAAGTTGAAAACGCAACCAATCAGGAACCAACTGCATGCAACTACGGCCAGATGAAATTACGTCGGTATTGAAGGATCGAATTAAGTCCTTCGAGACCCAGGTAAAAATGGATGAAGTCGGACGCGTCTTAACCGTCGGCGATGGTATTGCGCGGGTTTACGGCTTAGAGAACTGTCTCGCGGGCGAATTGATCGAGTTCCCCGGCGAAGTGTTCGGCATGGCGATGAACCTCGAAGAGGACAACGTCGGCGTCGCCCTCTTCGGCAGCGACGAAGCGATTCGTGAAGGGGATGTCGTCAAACGCACCGGCCGCGTCGTCGACGTTCCAGTCGGTGAAGAGCTTTGCGGCAGAGTGGTGAATCCGCTCGGTTTCCCACTTGACGGCAAGGGACCGATCAATGCGAAACACCGCCTCCCGGTCGAACGGAAAGCTACCGGTGTAATCACCCGACAGCCGGTGAAAGAGCCGTTGATGACCGGACTCAAGGCAGTCGATGGCATGATCCCGATCGGTCGCGGACAACGCGAACTCATCATCGGCGACCGTGGCACCGGCAAGACCGCCGTCGCAGTCGATACGATTATCAACCAGAAGGGTCAAGGCGTTTACTGTATCTATGTCGCCATCGGTCAAAAAGGTTCGACGATTGCGAAAGTAGTGAAGACGCTCGAAGATCACGGTGCGATGGAATACACCACCGTGATTTCCTCGACTGCGGTCGAAACCGCGCCGATTCAGTTCATTGCCCCATACACCGGCGCCGCAATGGGTGAATACTACCGCGATAACGGCAAACACGCATTGGTGATTTACGACGATTTAACGAAACACGCTTGGGCGTATCGCCAATTGTCGCTGTTGCTCCGCCGACCCCCGGGACGCGAAGCGTATCCCGGCGACGTGTTCTATCTCCACTCGCGTCTGCTGGAGCGCGCAGCGAAGTTATCCGATGCATTGGGCGGCGGTTCGTTGACTGCGTTACCAATTATCGAAACGCAGGCGGGCGACGTCTCAGCGTACATTCCGACCAATGTGATTTCGATTACCGACGGTCAGATTTACCTCGAATCCGATTTATTCTATTCCGGTATCCGCCCGGCAATCAATGTCGGTATTTCGGTCTCGCGCGTCGGTTCCAGCGCACAAACGAAAGCGATGAAAGCGGTCGCTGGTACGATGCGACTCGATCTCGCACAGTACCGTGAACTGGCAGCCTTCGCGCAACTCGGTTCCGATTTGGATGCGTCGACGAAAGCGCAGCTTACCCGCGGCGAACGATTGACTGAGCTCTTGAAACAAGGGCAGTATGCGCCGTGGTCGCTCGATAAGCAAGTCGCGGTCATGTATGCCGGTACGCAAGGGTTTGCCGACCATGTCGCCAAGGGGAAAGTGAAGAAGTGGGAATCCGAACTGGTCGCCTATCTTGAGAACAGTCACGGAAATCTACTGAAAGAAATTGTCGATACCCGTGCCTTGAGCGACGATCTGAAGAAGAAACTTTCTTCGGCGATTGAGTCCTTCAACAAAACGTTTGTCGCTTAAATAGGGGGCAGGGAACAGGGGACAGTAAACAGTTTTGCACCGTTCCCTGTTCCCCGTATCCCGTTCCCTTTTCTGATTGGTAAAATATGCCATCTCTCAAACAGACGAAACAGCGCATCGTCAGCGTGAAGTCGACGCAACAGATCACCAAAGCGATGAAGATGGTGGCGGCGGCGAAATTACGGCGGGCGCAAAATAATATGCTGGCGGCGCGTCCGTACTCGCACCGGTTGCGCAACGTCATCGCCGAAATGGCGGGACGCACCGACTATAGCCACCCGTTGTTGGTGGAACGAGCGCCGGAGCAAGTCGGGTTTGTCGTCGTTGCCTCCGACCGCGGGCTCGCCGGCAGTTTCAATACGAATGTGATGAAACGCGCCGTTGCCGCGTACAACGAACATGAAGGGGCTGACCGCTTCCTGATTACCGTAGGCAGGAAAGCGACCGACTTCTTTACGAAACGCGGCTACAACGTCATTTCCAAGCATCTCGACATTTTTCCCGACCCGACGCTGGAAAAGTCGCGCCGTATCAGCGATAACATCATCGCGAAATATTACAATGAGATGATTGGACTTGACCGCGTCTACTTGGTTTACAACGAATTCAAAAATGTCGTCCAACAACAAATCATTGTCGAACAGCTCCTCCCGATTATTCCGGCGGAAGAGGAGAAGGGCGGATTTCATCAGGATTTCCAATTTGAACCGTCCCCGGAAGCGATTCTCGATGTAGTGTTGCCGCAGTACATCAATGTCGCTATCTGGCACGTGCTGCTCGAATCGTTTGCTGCGGAAATGGCAGCGCGTATGACGGCGATGGAGAATGCGACAAAGGCGGCGTCCGATATGATTTCCGCATTAACGTTGCAATACAACAAAGCGCGGCAGAGTGCGATTACGAAAGAACTACTCGAAATTGTCGCCGGCGCGGAAGCGCTGAAAGGGTAGGGACTCGGGGTTCGGAATTCGGGAATCGGTGTTGGGTGTTGGGGAAAGATGGTGAAGGGTGTAAGGTGAAAGGTGTAGGGGAAGACAATGTGGGTCGCCCGAAGTAGGGTGAAAGTATTGGGAAAGCTCGCAAAGATATTTCAGCAAATACTTTCATGACGTTCGGATACGAACATCCGTTTCGACGATCTTCGTGCCGTTCTTTTACAATTAGAATTTTCGGAACGGATTCGCGGAAGTCATCATATTTTCGTTCGTGACGACTTCGAAGAGATAATAAATATTCAACCGACGGAAAACGGAAAAGCAAAACCGTATCAAGTGAAACAGACGAGAAATCTGATTGTAAAATACCGGTTGAAAGGATTTGACGATGAAGTATGAAGTGATTTTGTACTGGAGCGAAGACGATCAGGCATTTGTAGCCGAAGTGCCAGAATTACCGGGCTGTGCCGCCGATGGGAGAACCTATCGGGAAGCGTTTGAGAATATCGAAATCGTCGCGCAGGAATGGATGGAAACCGCTCGCGAATTGGGTAGAAATGTTCCGGAACCGAAAGGTCGTTTGATTTTTGCATAGGATTGGATGGTATCGATGAGTGTTAGTGAGAATATGAAGTGGGTGTATGGCGTTCACGATTATGCGGTGAATGTCAACCTCGCCGGTATTTCCGATGCGGAGTCGCGAAGGCGGATGGAGCCGGGCGGAAATTGCGTAAATTGGATTATGGGACACATGCTCTGTTCCCGCGTCCATATTCTCGGTTTTCTCGGTTGCGACTGGACAAAGACGAATGCCGTACTCGAGCCGTATCAGCGGGGAACCAGCGGCGCTGATTTCGATTCTTTTCTTACTCTGGATGAATTGACAAAACTGTGGCAGGAGTCGTCGGAGCTTTTGAAAACGAACATCGATGCGACGACCGATGAACAGTGGTTGGAACCGGCTTCGCTGCCCGGTACGGGATTCGATAAACCGGATACGCGGGAGCGCCGGGTATTCTTTCTATCGTTCCATGAAGGATACCATTTAGGACAAATCGGATTATTACGTCGGTTACTTGGTAAAGAAGGCGCGATAAAATAGGTGAAAGGTGTAGGGTGAAAGGTGTAGGGTGAAAGGTGTAGGGTGAAAGGTGTAGGGTGAAAGGTGTAGGGGCTGACCCTCTGGGTCGCCCGGTGATGGGTGATAGGTTTTGGGGATTGGATAGCGACAGGTCTTCAGACCTGTAAAAAAGAAAATAGCAATTCTGGAGAATTGCCAGTACCCAATCCGAACAATGGCGCTATTGCGGGAAGCTTTTGTCGATAGCGATCTGCCGTTTCGGGTCGATGAGGTGGAAAAGAGAGAGTTGAACGCAAGTGAACAAACTCTGATAACCTTGTAGTAGTCGAGATAGGCTCGACAATCTAATTAATTAAAAACAAGGAGTAAAATCATGATTATCGAACAAGCGTTTTTTGGATTACCGGAATTGTGTGCAAATAAGAGTAGTTTGAGCGAAGCATTTATCAGATCGTGTTTCAGTCATAGTATTTTACAAGAATTAATTGCACGTGGAGTTCCTTATCCAATAACAAAAATTCAACACGAATATGTTTACGAAGAATTACAAAAAGGAAATAAATTCCATGCAGATTTGTGTTTGACGTTGAATGATGAGAAGTATGTAAATAGGATGTCTATATGGGGACAAAAAAAACAACAACATAATTGAAATGAAGCTTATTAGAAATTATGACAAAAAAGATGGTTCAGAAAACAAGCAAGGCGTAATAAACAATGGGTACTTGCTCGATTCATTATTGCGTCTATCTATCTTACCGAAAATTGAAATTGCACAAAAAAACAGCGGTGAGTTGAAAAATAATTCAGTTGGAAGATATTTACTACATGTGTATTTAGGAGAACCTGATCAATTCTTAGCCTATAAGGATCAAAAAGGTGATGAAAGATTATGGGTGAAGAATCTTATCGAAGGTGAACAGAACGTAGAACTAGAACCTGCACGTGAAAAGTCCGGACATCTTCTGGCGATATATTCTAAGTACGGAAATGTTGTTCTGTTGAAAATGTCGATTAGAAGTATCAAAATTAAATCATTTATGAAGAAAGGTATAACTTTTGTCTTAAGTAAGATAAATTCTTTTCAGCTGAAAACAAATGAAGGAATGTATAATGAAAATGAGTTTGGTTCTTTCGATCAATCGCAATACAGTGTTTTGAAAAACGCAAGAAACCAGAGCTTGTTTAATGTTAAAAGTAATCAAAACACATGAAAGTCCGTGAGATAATAAAACTAATAGAAAAAGACGGTTGGTACTTGGTGACGACCAAAGGAAGTCATCGGCAATTCAAGCACCCTGAAAAACCGGGACGTGTGACAGTTCCGGGACACGTTGGAGAGGATATGCCGGAAGGCATTCGGATTTCTATCTTGAATCAAGCCGGATTGCGGAAGAGAGGAAAGTAATATGCGGTACGAGTATGCTATCTTCATCGAACGGTCGAAAAGCCGGTATTGGGCTTCCGTACCCGATCTTCCGGGTTGTGTTTCCTGTGGAAAATCGTTAGAAGAATTGCAAAAAAATATCCAAGAAGCCATCGAATTTCATTTGGAAGGGATGGTCGAAGATGGATTACCAATCCCGAAACCGGTGACAAAAGCAAGTATGGTGGAAGTGGAGCGTCCGACCCGGCGAAAAGCAATACGTCGGATTACCAGGACGACGGTACGCGGTCATGAGTAGAGGCGTATTGCAATACGCCCATCGTGTGACGGGCTTGGAAGCCCGTAACCACCCAAACGGGACGGGTAGCGACAGGTCTCCAGACCTGTAAAAAGAAAATGTGCAATTCGGGAGAATTGCCGGTACCCAAGTGAATTTGAGGGCGTATGCCATACGCCCCTACACCGCGACAGGAATACGAACCCGGACAGATGATTCATCGGAGTTCGTGATTCTTCGCTGCTTCACATGCGAAGAATTGTCGCGGCCACAAAAGAATGTTTTGGAACAATAGGAAAATGGAATGAGCAACAACGGTCAAAAAACAACGAACAAGACGCTCGCGGTCGGTGAGATCAAGCAGATCATCGGCGTCGTCGTCGACGTGGCGTTTCCGGAAGGGAATTTGCCGAATTTGTACAGCGCATTAACGCTGAAACGGCCGGATGGACAAGACGTCATCCTTGAGACCCAACAGCACCTCGGCAACAATACCGTGCGCGCCGTCGCCATGGATAATACCGAGGGACTTATGCGCGGAATGAAGGTATCGGATACGGGAGCACAGATCTCGGTGCCGGTCGGTCCCGCTACCCTCGGCCGTTTGATGGATGTTATCGGAAATCCGATCGACGAATTGGGTCCGATTGCTTCCGAAGAACGCTGGCCGATTCACCGCCACGCCCCGAAGTTCGAAGACCTTTCCACCGCGAATGTGATGTTCGAGACCGGTTTAAAAGTCATCGACTTGCTCGCCCCCTATGCAAAGGGTGGTAAAATTGGTTTGTTCGGCGGCGCGGGCGTCGGTAAGACGGTGTTGATTCAGGAACTCATCAACAACGTAGCGAAGAATCACGGCGGTATTTCCGTATTCGCCGGCGTCGGGGAACGTACCCGTGAAGGGAACGACCTCTTGCGCGAAATGGTGGAATCGGGCATCGTCCGGTACGGTGAAGGCTTCGACGCGCACAAATTCGATGTAACACAGGTGAAGAAAGAGGCGTTACGCGACTCGAAACTGGCGTTAGTATTCGGTCAGATGAACGAACCGCCGGGATGCCGTCAGCGCGTAGGTCTTTCCGGTTTGACGGTCGCTGAGTATTTCCGCGATGTCGAACACAAAGACGTACTATTCTTTGTAGACAATATTTTCCGGTTCACGCAGGCCGGTTCCGAAGTATCCGCATTGCTGGGTCGAATGCCATCAGCAGTCGGGTACCAACCGACCCTTGCTACCGAACTCGGTGAGTTGCAGGAACGCATTGTTTCGACGAAGGATGGATCGATTACCTCGATTCAAGCAATCTACGTTCCAGCAGACGATTTGACAGACCCTGCTCCAGCGACTACCTTCTCACACCTCGATGCGACTACCGTATTATCGCGGCGGTTGACGGAAATGGGAATTTATCCGGCAGTCGACCCCCTCGATTCGACGTCGCGCATCATGGATCCACTGATTGTCGGCGAAGAGCATTACGCCGTCGCCAAGCGGGTTCAGGAGATTCTGCAGCGCTACAAGGACTTGCAGGACATCATCGCGATTTTGGGTATCGACGAATTGGCGGACGAGGATAAACAGACCGTGGAACGCGCCCGTAAGATTCAGAAGTATCTGTCGCAACCGTTCTTCGTCGCGGAAGTGTTCACCGGTCGCCCGGGCAAGTTCGTCTCAGTGAAGGACAATGTGCGCAGCTTCAAGATGATTATCGATGGGGAATGCGACCACATTCCGGAAGGCGCATTTTACATGTGCGGCGCAATCGAAGATGTCTTCGAGAATGCGAAGAAGATGGGCATCAAGGTCTAATCGAAACACGGTGGTATGATGGCGATCACATTTGAAATCCTAACGCCTCGCGGAGTTGTGTTTCAATCGGATGTAAAATCGGTTCGGTTACCGGGTGTTGCCGGCGAGTTTGGGGTGCTGCCCGGTCACGTACCCTTTATCACCGCACTACAGGCGGGTGTCATCGAACTTGATACCACCGAGAGTAAGCACGAAAAGATCGCGGTATCGGCGGGCTTTGTCGAAGTCCTTCCCGAGAAGGTTGTGGTCTTGGCAGAGACAGCCGAAACTGCGGCAAACATTGATGTTACGCGGGCGGAATCCGCCCGCAAACGCGCCGAGGAAGGGTTGCGGGCCGCTACCGACCGGGTCGAAGCGGAACAGTACCAAGCAGCGCTATCTCGAGCGAAATCACGTATTAAGGCAAAAACAAATTCATAACGTTCGTATCATATATTTCAAAATTCAGTGGCGTCTCGATTGGAAATCCTATCGAGATTGCTTTATGTTAAGAACATCCTGAACTTGACACCGAATGCCGTTTCCGGCATATTTCGTATACTGCCCTTTTTTTATATTCGGGCGGGTTAACCCGAAGGGGTCGATAACGATCGTTGGTAGGGGTGACAGAATGATTTTAGCGGCAAAGCGCTTAGCGCCTCGACTCATCGCAATGGCTGCGATTGTGGTTGTGATGGCGCAAGCGGGCGCAGCAAGCGGATTGCGGGCGACGTGGATCGACCGGACATTCGCGCAGGCAAAATCGATCCACGTCCAAAAAGAGATGGTTCGGCTTACCGCCGAACTGCAATTGCGCGAAGCGTTTCTCCAAACGATGATCGACGGCAGCCGATCAGAAATCCAAGCGCGAAAACGCAGTGGGGGGGATGTTCCCAACTTCACCTGGCCTACCAGCGAAGTCGCCGACTTCTGGGTATTTCGCGATACCCTAAATTTGCTCAAAAGCTTTGAAGATTATAAAGCGACTCGTGTTTCCGATTATGACTCCCGCCTTGAAGCTGTTCGCAAACTGAAGCGCGACTTGATCGCAACAGCGAGTCCGCTCGACATCGTCCGGATGCGGATGAGGGACTGGCAGTCGTTTGAGCGTTCTTATGGAGCTGACGTCGATAAAGCGAGCGATCCCGAATTGGCGCTAATGCTTTCCGATGAGTACGGCAGAAATTATCCGACAGCCCTTGCCGATAGCTTCTGGTTCTACCGTGCCGAGATCGCCCTCGCTGGCGGTTATTACGACGAAGCGATTCTCGCCTACAATCGGGTTGTGATACAGGAAGCTTCGCGTTATCGGCCGGAAGTGTTTAACCGGTTAGCTTTTATTTATGCAGAGTTAGGCGATTTGGCTGGATTGGAAAGCAATTGGCTGCAATGGATTAATGCCGGTCGTCCGTTTGCCAAAGAGGGTCGGGTTCAGTTCCATACCGGACGTGCCCGTTACATTGCCGGTGGTTACTCGACTGCTATCAGCGCATTAAATGAAGTACCCTCCTCCAGTGATTATTATGAACGTGCGCGTTTACTGCTGGGTTCCTCCTACGGTTTGAACCAACAATTCGACAGTGCAATGACCGCCCTCTCCCCCATACTCAGCAAGAAACTGGATAAGCGGTTACAAATCAATGCCGATTTGAAAAGATACGCCACTTTGAAATATGCCCAACTGCAGAATTTCAGCGGTCGCAGTCGCGAGGCGTTGCAAACGATTGAAGGTTTGGACACTCGTTCTGAATATGGCGATCAAGTGTTGTTTACTCGGGCTTGGATTTACCGGTCGATGTCGAAGTACAGCGATATGTCAATGGAACTCGACACGTTAGTTCGGCGTGCGGCTTGGAGCCCGTTTGTCCCGTTAGCGAATGCCTGGCTTGCCGAAGTAACGGAAATTCGTAGTGGTCAAGTGGAAGCGGTACCGATGTTCGAGCATATTCTTGGAATGCTGGAGCAACGGCAACAGATTTCCGACTACACCGAAGAACGATACCAGTTATACCATCTATTGAACTCGTTGAATACGTTGGAAACAGAATTACTACTGGAAAACGACATCGGGGTGTTTGCGAAGTATATCGACCAACGTCGACGCTTGTTGCTCATGATCGAACAGAACAAAAACGGTGCGTCGTTGGCGGCGAATCCAGCGTTAAAGGAATTGTATCAGGAAGAAATTGCGACCTCACAACTGGCGCAAAATCTTGTGAACATGTCGCGCTCAGTCGACCGTCAAAACAAACCTTCCCAGTTGAAAAAGTATTTTGAGTTAACCGAGAAGCAGGAAAAGCTATCCGCTCGGTTAGGCGACTTGATGATGGTTGCACAAGGGTTAACGCCTGCCATTCAACGGGAACAGGACGTTCTTGCCTTTAACCGCCGGTTGAAGGAGTTGGGAAAGTCGTCGCGTGATTTGCTTTCGCAATCCCGTCCCGATGCGCCGTTCCAAACCGTAGATCGGGCCGCTTTTACAACGATGAAACTCGATAAGCTTGGAACCAGGATATTAACCGCCCAATTGGATAAAATATCCACCGACATCGACCGCTACGCCAACTTTGCGATGACCCGCTATGCGTTAGGCGGTTTCGATTTCGATTTACTCGACCGGAAACGTGACCGCAGCGATGAGCTGACATTCTACATCAAACGTCTCGAAACGCTGATGGAAGAAAAAGCCGAGCAAGCCGAAGAGGCTGCTGCCAGTGCGGCATTGTTAGAAATGATGAAGACGGCGACGCCCGATAGTTCGAGTGCTCAGCCGGCAGTAGTACCACCGGAACAGAAGTAAGTGATTCCGCTTAGCCAGAAGAAGGAGCCGATTCTTATGCTTCGATTGCGAAGAACGCGAATCGCGATAACCATTGCGATAGCGGCCTTGCTCGCCAACTTCGCGGCACTGGCGCAACCAGCGTGGCAGAAACAGTTGTCGGAAGGCGATTCCAGCATCATTAAAAACTGGGAATCCGACCGCGCTGCGCTTGACGTTCAGGTGGCGGAATTAATGCGAATAG
>JAOTSC010000004.1 GCA_030247525.1 bacterium
CCGGTAGTATCGCCGGGTATGGAAACGGTACCATTTAACTTAGTCGAGTGATTGCGAATCGAATCAAGTGATAAATCAAAGTATTGTGAGTAAACATTCGGCTGCCAGAATTCGAGCGGAATCGGCGTTGTTACATTATCAGCAAGCAATCCGTACTCCTCGCGAATCGGATGCAGCGTAAGCCAGACTTGTTCAACCCGGGCGGAATCGTACAGTGCGGTATCGAGGACAAGTGAATCGAAGTTGTCGAACCGCATGGCGGTACTCGCTTCCATCCCGCGATAGTATCCGAAATGGAGATTGCCATTGGTCATGATACTGCCGCTGTTCCGGTAGCTGCTGTCGTTGGTTGCGACCAAAATTGTATCGTAAAATCTGCCATCCAACGGCGGTGTGATTTGATTTTGCCCGATATTACTGGAAAAGTCGGCACATGATGCCAACATGCCCGCTATTGCCAGCAACGCCGCCAATACAAGAATTTTGTTCCGTTTCATTGATTCCTATGAACTAAGGGTTCGTTATTGAATGTACAACGCAAGCGTAGCACGGGCAATTATCGCGAGCCGAGAATTTTGTCAAGATTCCAGTCGAGGGCGATTTTCAAACGCATGCCCCGCCGATCTTCCGTTAACAGATAACCGCGTTCCAACCCGAACTTAAAGAGATCGCGGGTAAGCTGCACATCATGGGTACAATACTCTTCGATTAAATTCCATTTCCCTTCTTTTACCCATTGAAGACTCTGTAACCCGTCGGCACTTTTGTCATTGTTGAGTGTCGCTTTCGCCAATGCCGACAGGGGAAGCCGTTTGCCGCCATAACGCTGCTGTACTTCCACCAGCATATCGAAACTGCGCCATTCTTTGAAATCTCGTAAAACGTAGCCGCGCAATACTTCGTAATCGAATCGCAGCGTATTGTAACCGATCACCAATTCCGCCGAATCGAGATGTGCGATCAGTTGCTGCACATCCTTTTCGCGATAGGTGGTGTACTGCTGAGTCCGCTCATCGAACACAACGGCAAGGGCGATCCCCATCAGGTTAATTTTTCCCCAACCACCCACATCGTCGGCGCTGCGAAGCGTTTCGATGTCGAAGTATACGGTGCCGGTCTCTTCTAATTTCCGCGGCAATAATTGTTGAGTTTTCACGATTTCCGGTTTCGCTTTGGAATGACGGGCAACAATCGTCGAAGATTGTACGGATTGCTCATGTTTTCCGTTCCGCATGAATTCGAGTAGCGCGATACACCCTTTTTTGTCGAGGGGGCGGTTCCCGCTGCCGCACTTTGGCGACTGGATACAACTGGGGCAACCGTCGATCTCTTGACAGGGACACTCGTTGACCAGTTGATGTGATCGCCGTAACCACTCTTCCCACTGCCGGTAACCGGTCTCAACCAGTCCGGCTCCGCCGGTAAAACCATCATACAGAAATATCGTTGGGCACCGGGTCTGCTCGTGAATATCGAGGGTGATCCCCCCAACGTCGTTCCGGTCGCATAATGCGATGAGCGGCAACATCGCGAGCAAGGCATGTTCGGTGGCGTGGCGCGCGCCGGGAAAATGATACCCGTTTTCCGTCCACCGCTCGATAATAGATGCCGGCATTTCAATCCAAGCCCCGGTTGTTTCGAATACCGTCTCCGGTAAATCAAGTGGAAACACATTTTCCAACCGTCGCGTATCCTTTTGACGTCGTTCGTAGGCAACAACTTGCTCATGCACTTTCAATCTGCCGAAACAGATCCGATACTCACCAAAGGTCCGCGATTCCAGTTCTTCCAGAATCTCGGTTTCCTTTTCTGTACGCGGCATTGTGTAGTAGGGCGGCGGCGGCGACGGTTCGGTTACAAGTATATTGCTGGTCGATGGATCAAGCGCGGTTACGACGAATACCCGTCCGTTATGCAGATACACCGCATTCGGATGGCATTCGCGAAATACGGTATTCCCGGAAACTTCTCCGATTTTCTTGCCGGTAACTTGATCCTGAATAATGTAAGGCGAACCAGCCGAGCGGATATCGACTTTGCGTTGCGGTTGTTGATCCGGCGAGAACCACTGACCGCCATCGGCAGCCTCGATCAAGTTCCCCGCTGCGATACTCGCGTCCATCCGATCCCGCACTTTGGGATTTTGGAGCCACGGCTCTTCCAACCGGAGCGGTATCTCTTGCGCGGCGCATTGGAGATGAGCGTCGAGGACATTCGCATTGTTGCTATTGATGTTCGCCGATTCAAATGGACGGGAAAACAGTTCTTCGGGATGCCGAAGCAAATATTGGTCGAGGGCATTCGGAGAAGCGACCAACGCAACCATTGCCTCAGAGTCACCCCTCCCCACTCTACCCCACCGTTGCCAAGTCTGTGCGATCAGACCGGGAAATCCGCTAAGGATACAGACATCCAAGCCACCAATATCGATACCCAATTCGAGCGCAGAAGTGGAAATCACCCCTAATAAATCGCCGGTTGCCAACCTGCTTTCGATCTCGCGGCGTTCCTCCGGCAAGTAGCCGGCACGGTACGCGGAGATTTTATTGGCAATAGATGGAGCGGATTCGGCAATCGCTTGATACATCCGCTCGGTTTCCTGACGCGACCGGGTGAATACCAATGTCCGCAATCCGTTAGTCACAGATAATGTGAACAACCGTGCCGTTTCCGTGAAAGCGCTGGTTTCTTCGGGATTAAACAACATGACATTGCGGGCGGGACGCGGCGCGCCGGACTCTTCAATAGCGACGGTATCGCCGCCGAACAACATTTCGCCTAATTGTTGCGCGTTGGCAATGGTCGCGCTGGTCGCGAGGAATTGCGGTTTCGCGCCATACCGTTCGCAAACTCGACGCAAGCGGCGGAACACCAACGCCATGTGGGTGCCGAATAAACCGCGATAGGTGTGAAGTTCATCGACTACAATCAGCGATAGCGATGCGATAAAATCTTTCCACAAAGCGTGATAGGGAAGAATCCCCAGATGCAGCATATCCGGCGTTGTAAACAAGGCGTGAGGCGGCGTTTTACGAATCAGTTTCCGCTGTGGATCAGGGGTGTCGCCATCGTAGATCAAAGCTCTGGGCGGATTTCCCAATGGCATCAGCTTGGTAAACTGCTCCCATTTTCGCAGTTGATCATTCTCTAACGCTTTCAACGGGTACATGAAAATCGCTCGACCGTTTTTCGTCAGCGCAGATTCGATTACCGGAATGAAGTAGCTGAGAGTTTTTCCCGAGGCGGTGGGCGTCGCGATGACAACGCTCTTCCCTTCGCGGATTCTTCGTAATGCTTCGACTTGATGGGAATAGAGCCGGAAGATACCTTGCGATTGCAGCGCGGTTAAAACGGGCGGCAGTAACAACGGATCGTCTTCGAATCGTACCGGCGAACCGGGGAGCCGCTCGTGCATCGCGAGGATTTTACCGAGCGAAGGGTGGCTCTTTATCTGGGAAATTAACATTTGCAGCCGCTCAGACATATTGGCTCAACGGCACGGTAACAGTACCGGGGAAGGGGCGGGGTCGTAAATGGACGTGGGCATGTTCGGGAATCTTCCGCTGTTCCCAATCCAATACGCCGTGAATGCCGAACAACTCGATCAACATCTTCGCTAAGGTGTTTTTCTCATGATCGTTGAACGAAGGGCGATGCGCTTTCAATACAACCATCGGCGTTTGACAAATAATACAATCAACGACAATGAATTGCTCATTCTCGTAATGCAGCGTCGATTTTAATTCACGCAGTGAGTGCAGCCGGCAAAGATCGCAGGATTCGTTCATAACCACTTTTCCATTCGATACCAATCAATCGTTTCCTGCAACGCAATTTTCAGGGACGTGCGGTTCGTCAATCCAGTAAGATGGCGAAACGCGGTATCGTCGCATCGCCAATCGCTGTAAGATAACTCCAAAATTTTGTCGCGATTCAGTAACGCCGGTTTTCCGGTAAAGTTCGTTGCAAATTCACTGAAATTCGCGACCAATTTCGCAAAGGTTTCCGGCATTGTGACGACGCGATACTTAACTTGCAGCGCTTCGGCAGCGGCAGCCCGGAATTCTTCCCAATCGGTGTCGCCCGACTTCACAAAATTGATTTGGTTGCGGCAAGCGTCGGAATCCATCACTGATAGAATCGCTTCGATAAAGTCGGTCACATAGATCCAACTAAATTGTCGCTTTACATTGCCAATTCGGGTTGACCAGCCACGGGACAATACCCGAAAGAACACGAAAATGTCTTTTTCCCGGGGTCCAAACACCGCTGGCGGTCGTAATACTGTCCACCAGAGTGAATTACCCGCAGCAAGTACTACTTCTTCCTGCGCCCGTTTCGATTTGCCATACCAGCTTATCGGTTGCGCCGGATCGTCGTCAGTAAGTGGTACGCTTCGTCGGGCAGGACCAGCCGCCGCTTGCGATGAGCACAGTAATAGTTTTGGTGGAACCGATCTGGTTTGGATAGCAGTAAGGAGATTTTCTGTACTCTTACGATTGATCGCCGGGAGCTGCGATTGATTGGTTGCACGCAACGCCGCTGCCAAATGAATCACCCAATCGCATCCGTCGATGGCGCTTGAAATCGAATCAATCCTATCGTAATTGCAGGAAATGTATACTTTTTGTGGGGACTGCGAAGTCGTTTGCGTTGCAACTCCGGACGAACTGGCAACTTTATCGCGGGTAAGAATTCGTACGGAATCACCGCGTGCGAGCAATGCTTCGACAAAGTGGGAGCCGATAAATCCGGTGCCGCCTGTCACGGCAATTTTCACCGCAAATCCTTGGTGTAAATCCGATACCGTTTATACAATTTCGCATTGAGATTCTCGAGGATTTGATTCATCATCGTATTGTCTTCGAGAATCCATGAGAGTTCGGCAGCTTGGTAACCCAATCGATTTGCGGCTTCAATCGCCGCATGATAGAGCAGCACATCAATACCGCGGCTGCGATACTCCGGCAGTATTCCCATCACCAACATTCGTAACTGAGTGATGGTCTTGGCGACTTTGATATGCCACAGCAGTTTCAACCAACCGAATGGCATCAGTTTTCCATCGCGGATATATCTCATCGCTTGGTAGTAGTCGGGAAGCGTTAATGAGAAACCAACGGGTTTATCGTCGATAAAGGCGAAAATGCAAAGGTCGGGTACGACAATTGGTTTCAATGCTTTCGCGAGATGGTTCATCTCAGCATCGGTCATTGGGAAGAAACCCCAGTTTTTTTCCCATGCCATATTATAAATCGTCTTAACTAACGCGACATCTTCTTCAAATCGATCCATGTTAAGCGAGCGGATAACCGCCTTTGTACGCCGTTGAATTAGCTCAGCGCCGCGGCGGTATCGTTCGGAAACGTTGGCTTGCACAAACCACCAGGCGTACAAATCTTTTGCCTTCGTGTGACCGGCATTTTCCACCAACTTGAGATAGTATTCCGGATTCCATGTCATCATGATAACGGGCGGTTGATCAAAGGCATCGATCAGCATGCCACACTCGTCATTGGTGGAGGGATTCATCGGGCCGAGAATCTTGTCGCGTCCCCGCTGTAACACCCATTGTTCTGCCGCGTGAAACAGCGCGTTTGCAACTTCCTGATTGTCAGTACACTCGAAGTAACCCCAATGTCCGACATTCTCATCGTGACATTCGTTATGAGCATGGTTATCGATTGCGGCAATTCGTCCGACCAGTTCGCCGTCTTTCTTGGCGAGAAAGAGTTGGCGCTCCGCCCGTTGCCAAAAAGGATTCGCAGTGCGGTCAAGTACTTTTAGTACATCCGATTGCAACTGATTGGCGAACTGAGGATACTTCGCATTTAAGCGAAACCCCAGTTCGACAAACGCCCGATCCTCGACCGGGCGTTCTACAGGAATGATTTCGATAGTACTCATTCTAAGTTTTCCAATCACTTACTAATATCGATACACTACTTCCCAAAACGAAATCTCAATCACAATACTCGCAACTCGCGCGCCACCTTCACAATCGCATCGACAGCACGGTCGATTTGATCAAATGTATGCGTCGCCATTAGCGATAATCGAATGAGTGCTTCTCCCGGATCGACCGCGGGCGACACTACAGGATTTACGAAAACACCTTCCTCTTGTAAGCGGTGGCAAAAAGTAAATGAGGTCATATCGTCACCGACCACGACTGGCACTATCGGCGTTTCACTCGTAAGTGTATTGAAATTGTAAGTATGGAGAGCGGAATGCAAATGATGCGTGTTTGCCCACAACTTTTCGCGGCGCTCCGGTTCACGTTGCATAATTTCGAGCGCTTTCATCACCGCGCCGACATTTGCTGGCGACGGAGAAGCGGTGAAAATCAAACAACGGCTATGATGTTTTAGATAGTGGATTATCTCTTCGCTGCCGCCGACAAATCCACCGACTGACGCCAACGATTTAGAAAATGTTCCACCGGTCAATGTTACTTTATCCTGTACTCCAAAATGCGCTGCCGTACCTTCGCCATGAGGACCGATAATTCCAATCGCGTGAGCGTCGTCTACCATAACATCGGCGTTGAACTCATCCGCTAACTTACAGATTTCGTCCAACTTGGCGATATCGCCTTCCATCGAGAAAATTCCATCGACCACGATGAACTTTATTTTGTCGATAGGCAGCGCTTCGAGTACTTCGCGCAACGAAGCCATATCGTTATGAGCAAATTTGCGTTTCGCGGCATAGGTTAACCGGGTACCGTCGACGATACTGGCATGATCTTGTGAATCGACGATGACATAATCACCGCGCGTCACCAATGTATCGATAACCCCTAAGTTGACATGATGTCCAGTGGTAAAGACTAGTACTTTTTCAACGCCCATGAACTCGGCAAGCATGTCCTCGAGTTCAAGATGGATGCGCAAAGTGCCATTCAAAAAGCGTGAGCCGGCGCAACCGGTACCAAACCGGTCAATCGCATCCTTAGCGGCTTGTTTCACTTCGGGATGATTCGTTAATCCGAGGTAGTTGTTGGAACCCATCATCAAAACGGATTTTCCGTCGATGATAACTTCGGTATCCTGATCACTATCGATGGAACGGAAATAGGGATAAATACCCGCCGCCATCACTTCCCGGGCGCGTGTAAACTCTTTCGCCCGATCGATAATCTTCAAACTTTGTTACCCCCTAAGTCCACCAAACCAATCGGATAGAATGGGAATGTGGAAAGAGCGTCCGGAAAATGCGTTAATCATACCGAACAAAGCGAGCCCCGCACAAATCACGAGCAGTGCATCCCAAACCAAATTCCAGCGGAATAACAGCGCAGCGATCTCGATGATAAACAAAAGGAAACCTTGCCGCGCATGATGGTAGATAAACCGGTTCTCCGGTCCTTGAAGTAGTCCAATGAAACAGAGTCCCGGCAAATAGCTAAGTAACGCCAATCCTTTTCCGGACTCGATCTCTTCTTCGTCCCAGAGTTCGGCACGAGAGGTTCGGTATCGACTCGAACTATCTTTGCCAAGCTCTGACATATTTGCAGTACTCCGTTAAACCGATTGTAACAACTCTAACAAAGCAGCCCGGGTAGTCATCGAACGTTCGCCAGTACGGCGATCTTTTACTTCAAACAAACCTTCGGCAACTGATTTATCGCCAACGACGATGGTGTAAGGGAATCCGAGCAAATCGGCATCCTTGAATTTCACTCCGGCGCGCGCATCGCGGTCGTCGAGTAACAACTCCATCCCAATTGCTTTGCAATCGTCATGCAGCTTCTCGGCAACTTCCCAGAGTTCTTTCTTGGCAACATTTACCGGAACAATCGTTGCCTTCAGAGGGGTCAACGACCGTGGCCATACGATACCGTTCTCGTCGTGATCCTGCTCAATCGCACCGACCAAGATACGCCCGACGCCAATGCCATAGGAACCCATGATGATGTCTTTTTCCTTACCGTGCTCATCAAGATAGGTTGCACCCATCGCGTGGGAATACTTAGTACCCAATTTGAAGATATGTCCCAACTCAATTGCAGAAACGACAGTTAATGGGCCGCCGCCGTCAGGTGAGCCCTCGCCCTCTTTTACGGCGCGTAAATCGACAAAAGAGGTTGGTTTAAAGTCACGACCAGTATCAAGCCCACCGAGATGATAGCCGTTTTTATTCGCACCGGATATCAGATTGCGTCCGTTTAACAACCGGTGATCCGCATAGATTGGGAGTTGCACTCCCTGCGGTCCTAAGAATCCGACATCGGCACCGTTAAAGTGTTCGGGTATTGCGTTAGGAGGTGCTTGGAAGATTTGTTCCCCGACCGCCGCCATTAACTTCGCTTCGACCAATTCATCGTCACCGCGTAACAGCGCGACCACCAGTTTATCCGATCCTGTGATGTAAACCAACGTCTTCACCATCCGATAGGCAGGAACACCAAGCAAGGCAGTTACTTCATCAATGGTACGTTGCTCGGGTGTTACCAATTCATAAGGTGTCGAAACAGATTCTTCATCGGTGATGGGATGAGGAATCGAAGTGGCAATCTCGACATTCGCGGCATAGCCAGTCGCTTCGCATCGGGCTATCCTATCTTCTCCGGCATCGGATTCAATCATAAATTCTTCGCTGCCGGTACCGCCCATCAAGCCGGAAGATGCGCCGACGATGAAGTAATTCAAACCGCACCGTTCAAAAATTCGCTGGTAAGCTACGCGGTGCTTGCTATACGAAAGGTCTAACCCGTCCTGATCGATATCGAGCGAGTAGGCATCCTTCATCAGGAATTGTCGGACACGCAGTAAACCGGAACGGGGACGTGGTTCGTCGCGATACTTGGTTTGAATCTGATACCAGATTTGCGGCATATCACGCCAAGAGCGAACTTCGCTGCGTGCGAGGTGGCAAATGATTTCTTCATGGGTTGGCGCTAATGCGTATTCGCGACCCTTGCGGTCTTTTACCCGCATCATATCGTCGCCGAAAGCTGCATTGCGTCCGGTTTCATCCCAGATTTCAATCGGATTCAACGAGGGGAGAAAAAACTCTTGTGCACCGATGCCATCCATCTCCTCGCGGACGATGTTTATGGCTTTCTGAAGGGCTTTGAGACCGAGTGGCAAAAAGGAATAAACTCCGGCGACCAGTTGCCGGACAAGACCCGCGCGCACCATGAGTTGATGCGAGACAACTTGGGCATCCGCAGGAGATTCTTTTAGGGTTGGAACAAAATATCGCGACCGCAACATGGGTAAAACCTTTCCGGTGGCGAATGGTGCGCCCGGCGGGATTTGAACCCACAACCTTTGGCTCCGGAGGCCAACGCTCTATCCAATTGAGCTACGGGCGCGCTCGCCAATGATAAACCGCACAATATAACATCTTTTTCGCAATTACGGTAAACGGAGCAAAACCGACGATTTCGTCATCCCATTCACGGTCGCACGAACAAAGTATACTCCTGCGGAAGCCTTAGCATTCCAATGCAATTGGAGCATCGTTCCCGCTTCAATGTTACCACGATAAAGCGAAGCGACTTCCCTACCTAACACATCGGTAATCGACACAACAGCCGTACCTGCCACATCGGACGTAACCTGAATTGAAGTCGCAGGATTGAAGGGATTCGGATACGCTTTGATGACGAGATCGCTTGGCATCGGTGCATTTTCCAGTGGTTGTGATACGCTGGAATTCCAGCGCCGACCGTTCAATTGCAACTGTGTAGCGCGGGTGAAGTTCGGTGTTGTAATCCCGGTATCGCTTATTGCTGTAACCACTGGGCCGTGATTTTCCGCAATCCAAGTCACTTGGGTTTGCGCAGGAATCGTTATCGTTTGCAAAGGAATGAAAATGCTAAAGATTACGGTACCAATTTGGATGTTTCCGCTGGAAACTGAAACCTGCCGCAGGGTTTGGGCGGAATCGTTGGGATAAAGACACATCCCATAAGCATCGACAACGTGCTGATACCGGACATTCAATTTCGCTTTCAAATCGACACCACCGGTATCGGGTAAATCGATGGTCGCTTTTAATGAGTCCCACCACGTCGCATTATAATTCAATGGAATTTGCGCCATCCGAATGGAATTCGATGGTTTCACCGCTTGAGTTGGAATCAACGTATCGGCGCTGATGCCAAAACCGAGCATCTCAAATGCGTTTGTCGAGAAACGAAAATAGGTATAGAAGCCGCTTGTATCGACCAGACCACCAGTTAAACCGGCACCACGCTCGGCAAGCTGCGCATACCGGGGATTAGAGGTACTGCCCCAGTTAAATGTCGATGGCCAAGGAGTAGAATCTGGAGAAATTGTAACATTCACCTGCGGTACTGCGCCTTCGGGAATCTGCGAAAAATCCCAACGTTGCGGGCCGCCAGTCGTTCCCAAATTGACTTCTTCGTTAAAGCCCGTGAGAAAAGTCGTGGTGGCTCCAACGCTTTGCGGAAACTCGCTGCGATCAATCGAAATCTGCGCGAATGCTGTTGAGGCAATTATTGCTAATGATACAATAATGAGGGTCTGTTTCATGGTTACTCTGCCTCTCCCATTACATCGAAGAGTCTGGTTTCGTACTTCGTTTTTAGTTCGGAAACCGGGCAATCCATCCAATCGTCGAATCGAATGCGATCTCCTCCGGTTTGACCTAAGACAAGGGCAGGGAGTTTTATACTCTGCGTGGCTGCAAGTAACTCGTCGACGTATTCCGGTTCGACACATACAACGACTCGTGACGCCGATTCGCCAAACCAATGCAACCGGTTCGTATGAGCTGGCAGGTTAGCGGTTACGCCGATGTTTCCAGTAACTGCCATTTCAGCCAGACAGAGCGCTAAGCCGCCTTCGGAACAGTCATGAGCCGCCAAAAACCAACCGTCCGCAATCCCTTCCTGTAAGAGTTCAAGTATAGTGTTGTGTCGGTTGAAATCCAAGGTTGGCAGGGGTCCGGCGGTTTTTCCTGATGTGAGCTTCAGCAAGGTACTGCCGCCTAATTCCAAATCGCCCCGATCACCTAAGAGAACCAAAGTCGTTCCCGGAATCGCACCACAGCCAACATTTTTCGTGACATCGTCAAGAATTCCTAACATGCCGATGGTGGGTGTTGGCAATACTGCGCAATCGATGGATTCATTGTAAAAGCTGACATTACCGCCCGATACGGGAGTACCGAGTTCCCGGCAGGCTTGTCCCATTCCAGCGACTGCTTCGCGGAAGAAGTAATACGCTTCCGGTTTATACGGATTCCCAAAATTCAAGCAATTAGTAATGGCAACCGGTGCAGCGCCGGTACAAGCCACATTCAATGCGCTCTCGGCAACAGCGTGAGCGGCACCCCAAAATGGGTTTAGTCCTACCCAATGGGCGTTACAATCGGTCTTGGTCGCAAAGCCTTTTCCCGTACCGGGAATCCAAACAACTGCGGCGTCGGCTTCGCCGGGACCGCGAACCGTGGCTCCCATCACAGTGTGATCATATTGCCGGAATACCCAACGTTTCGAGACTAACGAAACATCTTGCCAAAGTAAGTCAAAGCACTCGGAGTTCGAGGGATATTCAACCGACAATGGATCGAATGCTTGCCGCTCTTTCAAGTCTGCGGGTTCGCGGCTTTCACGAGTGTACCGCGGAGCGCCGCCACCGAGTACAAGTACATCAGCAGGAATCTGAGCAACCACTCTTCCCTGATGTTTGATAATAAGATTACCGGTATCAGTAACAACACCTATCGGTACCGCTGTGACGCTCCACTTGGCACAAACCGCCTCGACTTCTGCCGCGTTCTCCGGTGTACACACCGCCAGCATCCGCTCTTGCGATTCCGATAACATGATTTCGTAGGAAGTGAGTCCTGGTTCTCGTTGCGGCACTTTGTCTAAATCGATATCCATACCGATGAATGGATGACGAGCGGACATTTCGGAAGTTGAGCAAGACAGCCCTGCTGCGCCCATATCCTGTATACCGACTAATAAACCTTTTACTCCCAGTTCAAGCGTTGCTTCCAACAAGAGTTTTTCGGTAAAGGGATCGCCAACCTGTACGTTGGGTCGTTTTGCCGTAGAGTCTTCGGATAGTTCATCAGAGGCGAAGGTTGCGCCATGAATGCCATCTCGTCCGGTTTTGTTTCCAATGTAGTACACCAGATTTCCCGGTCCCGAAGCCGCCGCTGAGAGAATATGTTTGGTATCGACGACTCCAACCGTCATCGCATTGATCAGGGGATTTGTTTGATAGCTGGGATCGAAGGCGACTTCGCCGGCAACAGTGGGGATCCCCATACAATTGCCATAATCGCCGATGCCGCGAACAACACCGTCGACTAAATAGCGGGTATGCTCATCAGTCGGATCGCCGAAGCGGAGGGAATTGAGATTGGCAATCGGACGAGCGCCCATCGTAAAAATGTCGCGGAGAATACCGCCAACACCGGTCGCTGCGCCTTGATGCGGTTCGACAGCGGATGGGTGGTTATGCGATTCGATTTTGAAGGCAATCGCCAATCCATCGCCAATATCTACTAATCCGGCATTTTCCTCACCGGCTTCCACGAGCAACCGCCCACCGCTACGAGGGAGTTTTTTCAATTCCAAGATCGAATTCTTGTACGAACAGTGTTCGGACCACATCACGGAAAAAATGCCCAACTCAGTCCAAGTCGGTGTTCGTCCGAGAATATCACAAATCCGGTCGTATTCGATCTCGAGTAAGCCATGCTCCCGAGCGATCGGCAACGTTACGGTGGGTTCGGTTTTCGTCGACATAGCCTTCATCACTGTTTGTTTGACTGCTACATAGTAGTAAAAAAGGGAAAGGAATGAAAACGCTGCTTGGGGTTCGGAATTCGGGGTTCGGAATTCGAAAAATTGAATCAGTTGGATTTAGTTGTTTTTACGAACTCAGTCACTAAAATTCCGGGTTCCGATGTGCTAACATCAGGAATTATCGGAAGTCCAGATATTCGAGGCGGTTCGTTGACTGGTTAACTCAATCGAAGGAATTTTCTTCCCGGCAGTCTCTACGATCTGTTGAACGGTATCGATGGAAAGATGAGGATCGTTGTTCTTTTCGGAACGGTGCGCTAAAAACACTTTCTGCAACGATTCGTGATGAATTTCAGTCAAAAATTGACCGGAATCCTGATTCGAGAGGTGACCCAACCGCGAAGCAATCCGTTGCTTCAAGTCCCACGGGTAGGGGCCGTTTTGCAACATCTGGGGGTCGTAGTTCGCTTCAAACACGAGGGCATTCACACCGGTTAACTGGTCGCGTACAAGGTTCGTTACTGAGCCGATATCGGTCACAACGGCGGCGGATTCGTGGGAGTTCACTAATCGGAATCCCATTGGGTCAGCGGCGTCATGGTTAATCGAAAAGGAATGGATTTGCACAGCGCCGATGGCAAACGGTTCGCGTTTCAATTCAAACCATTTGCCATAGGGCATCGGAAACTGCAGTGCTTTTTTCGTTGCAAGATTAGTAAACAACCGCAAGCCATACTTTTCCATCAAACGGGGAATTCCAGTCACATGGTCGTGGTGCTCATGAGTCAGGAGGATTCCTTCCACATCTTCGATACGCTCGCCGACTGCCCGGAGACCATCGACGATCCTGCGTGCAGAAATTCCGGCGTCAACTAACAGCCGTACGCCGCCGATTTCAATGAAGGTGCAGTTACCGCTGGAACCGCTGGCTAATACACAGATTTTCATACTATTGAAGATTACGAGAACCGGGCTTAATCGCTTGGGTGTTGACTAAATGTTGTGGCAAATTGTCGGCTTTCCACGCTTGAATGTTTAACGTACAAACCGCATAGGTATCGACCGGGAAGTTCACTTTTCCGCCGCTACGGTCACAAATCAAACCAAGTCCGACCACATTACCGGGCAGGGCATTCAGCGTTTCGAGTACTTCGGCTATCGAGCCGCCGGTAGTCACAATGTCTTCAACGGCAAGAATCCGGTCGCTCTCCGAAAACTCGAAGCCACGGCGGAAGGAAAACTTACCATCGACCCGTTCCGGAAACGCCATGCGGACATTCAATGCCCGGGCGACTTCGTAAGCAAGGATAATCCCACCCATTGCCGGGCCGACCACTACCGTTGGTTTGGCGTCGTGGAAACGTTCAGCCATCGATGCAGCAAATTGTGAACAATACTCCGGACGTTCCAGTAACCGGAACTTTTCGACATAACGGTCACTATGTAAACCGCTGGTTAGTATGAAATGTCCCGTTAGCAATGCTCCCGATTTTTCAAGGAGGGCAACGGCTTCGTCTTGTGTTAGCATGTTATACACCTTTGTTGGAAGGTTATAAAGTACAACTCGGGATAGTACCGGACAAATCGACGAGTAAGCAAGATTTTCTCAAAGAAAAAGGGCCATTAACTGACCCTCTCGAAAACACTCGATATTGATACTTTACTTAGAGTCGCTCCCGATTGACGAGAAATTTTTCGCGCTCCGCACAATACTTGGTAATCTCATGGGGTACTGCCCGTGCCATTTTTTGGAACCTAACCGAGAAGCGAGTTTGAATGTTGCGCATGACCCGATCCTTTTGTAAACGGGTTACCGATGCGGTGATTTCCCCCAATGGCCCGATATCCGGTAAGGAAAAGCGTAAGTACACTTTCGTCTTTACTGAGAGAATTGGAGTCGTATCGGCGCGTACCATAATCAATGCGCCTTGCGTATTCAAGTCCATCACTGAGCCGTTGTAGGTCGCAATCCGTCGCTCCCCATTCGCTTCCTGAACAACATCCAGCTCGATGGGGATGAATACTGGAACCCGGTTGATTTCACGACGTTGTACGATGCGGGCTTTCTCAGGTTCCGATAACGTCCACAACCGGACTTTCGCATCGTCGTCGGCTTCGAGAACCCATGTCTGGGCTTCAACCATGCCTGCTGGCAACCAATACCGTATCGTTAGTTTTCGATTCAACCCAAATGGTCCTAACGCTCGAACATCGGGTGCCGAAACAATAATCACTGGACGTTTATTTTCGCTGACACGAATCTCCGATACCCGGACAGTAACTGATGGGCCGCCCTGCCATTCCAGCGGACGTAACTCCAATCGATCCCACACCTTTGGGAATGCGATTTTAGTTGGTTCCGATTTACCGAGTAGTCGTGATAACATGTGCTATTTTTCGATTCCAGTCTTGTGCTGCTTCGGCTGCTTTCTCGGCAAAGTCCGAAGAATTTGATACATATAAAATTGCACGTGAGATATTAATCACACCCGGGAATTTTCCATTACCAAGTCCATCACCGATTGCCGCCTCCAACGAACCTCCTTGAGCGCCAATGCCGGGAATCAAGAAAGGACGGGTGCCTGCCAATTCCCGAGCTTGAGAAAGTTGTTCAATCCGGGTCGCCCCAATGACATAGCCCAAATTCTGAGTATCCCACGTCGAACTCTTTTTTATGACAGTCTGCCAAAGTGGTGGTTCGCCATAATATTGAAAGTCGTTTGAACCGGGATTGGAAGTTAGCGCAAGGAGGAAAACTCCCTTTTCCGGATTCGTGAGAAACGGTTGTACCGAATCAGCGCCGAGGTATGGGCTAACGGTGATTGCATCAGCTCCCAAGTTATCGAACAATGCTCGGGCATAGCTCTTGGAAGTGTTACCGATATCTCCCCGTTTTGCATCCAGTATCCAAAGTACGTGCTCCGGTTTTTGTTCGCGCAATCGGGCGAGTACTTGCCATCCTTCGAAACCAAATTGTTCAAAGAAGGCAAGATTTGGTTTGATAGCTACCACCGAATCAGCACATGCAGCAACAATTTCAGAACAAAATGTATAGAGTCCATTGATCCCTGATAGACCATGAGGCAGTTTCTCCGGATCGGGATCTAAACCAAGGCAAAGAAAGCCGCGCTCCCGATTCAGCGATTGGATGCGTTCATTAAAAAACACTGGTTATGCTCCTGTTTCTGAAAAGAATGTAATTGATTTCCATCACGCAGGCAACGTTCTCAGTATTGTATGGGGTTATTACTGTAACCAATAGAATACCGGGAGCTTACGAAAAACTCCCGGTATCGGCTTAGTATGAAAGGAGGATTATTACTTTGATGGGCTCATGATTGGAAAATCAATGTCAGTCTGAATCGTGATACAGTCTTCCACCCCTGCCAAATCCTTGTCATTCATGATATCATAGCCAACCAGAACGGAGACATTATCGGCGAATTTCCATGCAAAACCAAGGTTCAGCGTTCCGTAAGCACTCTTGGTTCCCATATACTCCACACAAACCCATCCCTTTTCAAAAACAGTACGTTCCCATGCTGCCATAACTCCAGCATTATCTTTCTCACCTTTACTATCCAGCAGTAATTTCTCGTTGCCACTGAAGTAACCAACAGAGATTCTTCCTGCTGATGCTAATGTCCAGGCAAGTTTCCCGTAACCAGTATTGTAATCAGTAACATCCGCCTTGGTTCCCAAATCGAACATACCAACCGCAATCGCTGGTGAGAATTGATGAAACGCCTTTTCCGGAATGCCAATCTTTGCATTGAAGTACATCGGATACTTATCGACATTACCGAATCCTGACTTATGATCGAAGCCAACTTCCATTTGCATCTTTTCAAATGGAAGTACACCCATTGTAAGACCGAGATTGGTTATTGGCGGTAATCTGGTACCGGCAGTATTGTTCGGAGCATCCAGTTGCGTGGGGAGATACATATCACTCGTGATGTGCATGACTTTAAATCCTTGCACATCCGTCGAGGGTCCCCAAATGTGAGTAGTAGCCGTAGCAAATGCGGTTAGCGTCAATGCGCAAACCACTAATAGTATAATAAAAATGCGTAACGACACGTTGCCTCCTATTCGTATGCGATTTCACCGTGTAACGATTCGTCAAGACCTTTTTCTTCTTCGTTTTCGGACGTTCGGACACGGGTAATCTTATTGATAACAACTAACATCAGGTAGGTAAAACCAAAAGCGTAAATCGATGAAACCACGACTGCCATCAACTGCGCCATAAAGAACGAAGTGTTACCGAGTAATAATCCATCGGCACCGGCGGCATTCACCGATTTATCTGCCATGATACCGAGCAAGATGATACCAATCATACCACCGACTCCGTGGACGCCCCAGACATCAAGCGCATCGTCCCACTGCAGCTTATTCTTGAGACTTACTGCGAAGTAACAAACGGTTCCGGCGAGGATACCGATGATAGCGGCGCTGGTTGGGGTAACATACCCGGCACAGGGCGTAATCGTTGCTAAGCCGGCGACTGCGCCAGTCAGTAATCCAAGGAACTTCGGTTTCCGTTCGATAATCCAAGCAAGCAACATCCAAGTCGGTCCGGCAAACGAAGCGGCAATGTCAGTATTCAAAAAGGCAAGACCGGTCACAGCGTCGACTTTTAACTCACTGCCCGCGTTGAATCCATACCAACCAAACCAAAGCAAACCGGTACCGAGTGCGACAAGAGGAATACTGTGGGGAACCGCGTCGCCAACGCGACGGCGTCCGACGTAGAGCACCGAAGCTAATGCCGCCATGCCGGCGATGTTGTGAACGACGATACCGCCAGCGAAATCAAGTACGCCAAGTTTCGCTAACAAACCGTTGCCCCACACCATGTGAACGAACGGGAAGTATACCAACACTAACCAACCGACCAGAAACATTAGATATGCGCCAAAGCGAATCCGGTTGGAAAATGCACCGGTGATGAGTGCCGGTGTTATGATGGCGAACATCATTTGATAAGCCATGAAGACAAACTCGGGGATGTTCCCGGTGCCATAAGGTGAAACCGTATTCAGGGTTACACCCATCATGAATGCTTTGTCGAGGTTGCCAATCACTCCGCCTTCGCCGCCGCTAAAGCAAAGCGAATAGCCGAACGCCCACCAAATAATGGTGGTGACGCCCATCGAAACAAAACTTTGAATCATGATGGTCAATACGTTTTTACGTCCGACGAGACCGCCGTAGAAAAACGCCAGACCGGGGGTCATCAACATGACCAAACTCGTTGCCACTAACATGAATCCGGTATTCCCGGTATCGAAAGTACCCATAAACAACTCCTATGGCGGGTTAGACGGAAAGGGGGAGAATAACGTGAATAATTTACCATAAGGTAGAAAGCGGCGGTATCGGGAGATTCCTGATTTTCGTGGGGGAAATGCTGAGGAAAGTCGTTTTTTTGATAAATGTAGATACAATTGATTTATTTTTTTCTTGTCTTTGCGAGGAACGCTGGTTGCAACATTGTGCGACCGAAGTGACGTGGCAATCTCATTGTTCGATGTAAGTACTCTTTGTTAGATCGCCGCGTCATTCCGCTTCGGATGTGCTTTGCACAATCCTACACTGCATTACGAAACTCTTTAAAGATTCATTTGTGTTCGTGATTCTGCGCTACTTCACATGCGCAGAATTCCTCACGAAGACAAGAAACCTAATCTTACTTAGATTTAATCGAGCGGTGAAAGCCCTTCGCGGATGGCGTAGCGGGTGAGTTCGGCTACGGAGTAGAGATTTAATTTGTCCATGATGTGCATTCGGTGGGTTTCGATTGTCTTCGCACTCAGGAACAGAAGCTCCGAGATTTTCTTGGTCGATTTTCCTTCGGCGAGCAATTGGAGTACTTCCCGTTCGCGGGGGCTGAGGACATCGAACGCGGTACTAGAAGCGATATCAGGGTCTTTTTGGAGATATTCTTTTAAGATCATTTCGGCGATTTTGGTAGCAAGAAACACCTGTCCGTTTTTAATCGATTTGATCGCGGTTAGCAATTCGTCGGGAGATGAATCTTTCAGGAGGTATCCCCGCGCCCCCGCCCGCATCGCCTCCACGACATAACGGCGGTCGGAGTGCATCGATAGCATTGCGATTTGCGCATCCGGTTGCCCCTCGATAATCCGCCGAACCGCTTCGATTCCGTTAATTTCAGGCATCGAGATATCCATTAGGATCACATCCGGTTTCAAGTCACGCGTCATTTGAATCGCTTCCAGCCCGGTAACCGCCAGTCCTATCACTGCAACCGTTTGCGAACTCTCAAGAATCTGTTTTAATCCGGCGCTAAACAACCGATGATCGTCGGCGATGAGTACGCGAATCGGCGTCATACCTGCTCCTGCTTTGTTATCGATAATGTGACAACCGTTCCAGCTCCCGGTTCCGATTGGATGGTAACCGAACCTCCTAAACTGCGCAACCGCTCCCGAATACTGAATAGTCCAAAACTGGTGATTTCGGAATCGCTCCGTTGCTCATCCGGTACAACAAATCCGCAACCGTCGTCGGAAACCGTTACAATTACCTTGTCCGCAATGGTTGCAACTTCGATGCGTACCGCCCGCGCTTTGGCGTGTTTGATGACGTTGGTTATCAGCTCCTGTACCGCTTTGAAGAGGGTGATTCGAATTGGCTCGGCGAGCGAAGGCTCCGTTCCCTTCACGATTACCCGGACTGGCAGCCGGTGTTTCAAGAAGGTGCTCTCCGCCAACCACTGCAAAGCGGCAACAAAACCTAACTCATAAAGAATCGGAGTACTAATCTCAAACGTCAATTTGCGGGTAAACTGAATCGCCCGGTCAATCAGGGTAACAATTTCCGAGAGATTCTCATCGAACCCGCTGAAAATCGCATCCCCTTTCAACTGCTGGATTCGCATTTTCAAAAAAGCAAATTCCTGTCCGATGTGATCATGAAGCTCAGCCGCGATTGCCCGGCGTTCGCGGGCTTCGGCAAGCGATAGTTCGGTTGCCATCCGCCGTAACTGATCTTGATGCTGCTCGATTTTTTCTTGGGTGCGACGATGTTCTTCGATTTCGTGACGCAAGGCGGCGGTGCGATTTGCAACCAATCGCTCCAAATTTTCATGGGATTCGTGGAGCGCTTGGTCGGCAAGCCGATGATGAAAATAAGAGCGCAGCATTTCGGCAAGCGAATCGATTAAGTCGCGTTCTTCCACCAAAAACGGCCCTTCGGCTTCGTTGGGACGCGGTTCCCGGTAGATGACCGAGATAGTCCCTTCCTCCCCATTCTTTAATCGGATCGGAGCGGTTTGCATCCATTCCGTCGGCCGATAATTCGATGTCGAGAAATCGTAGCCAAGGATATGAATCCGGGCTTCCGTGACTTCAGGATATTGCCACGCCGGGGGTAACAGCGCCAAGACCTTCTGCAGCAGCTCCTCGCAGGAAAGTTCCTCATCCTGTATCAGTCTTGCCGTCCGGTGCAATGCCGATAGCTCTTTGACGCGTTCCGATAGTTTGTGGCCGGTTGGGTCGTTCATATCGAAAATATACCGAAACTGTCAACCTAAGTGAAAGCATTAGCAAAGCTTCCCAAGCAACGGTATTTTCGGAAAACGACAACGCAATTGGGAGTGGTTCCATGAAGTGGTTAGTACTTGGACTGAATTACTTTCGGCATGAGATGCGGGAAGCCGGCGACGAATGGATCGAAGAACCTTGCCGTAGTTATGAGGGCGGGTTGCGGTATTTACCGGCATTGCTTGACGAGATTAAGCGTGAAAAAGGTTTTGTACCCGATGCCATCGTGTTCGGCGATTATAGCAATGCGCCTGGTTTCTATGGCTTGGAGCAAGCGCCATGTCCGACCGCTTTTGTGTGTATTGACCCCCACTGTCATTACGATTGGTTTTCGGTTTGGTCAAATGCATGGGACGTCGTATTGGTTGCCGAAGTCGATTACATACCGAATATGCGGACGATGGCTCCAAAATCGTTCATTGAGCCTTATCCATTATGGGGCAGAAACGACCCACCACCGGAGTATGTCCGGACGATTCCGATCGCTTTTGTCGGTACCCGGAACCCGCAAACTACTCCAGATCGGGAAGCCATGTTTCAGGCAATAGAGAAACGGCTGCCGCTGCAAGTACTGCAAGGGGATTGGCGGGAACCGTACGCCCGGGCAAAAATCGTCATCAACCAGACACTACAAAACGATTTGAATTTCCGGCACTTCGAAGCTATGAGCAGTGGCGCGATGCTCATCACCGAAAAAATCGATAACGGTTTACTCGACTTCTTTCAGGATGGCGTTCATTTGGTAACGTATGGCTATCGGAATTGGGATGAGCTCGTTGAAAAAGCGGAGTATTACTTAACTCACGACGAGGAGCGGAAGCGGATCGCGAAAGCCGGCATGGAGATAACAATTACGAAACACTCACCACGGGTACGATATCGCGATCTCTGCGCAATGGTGCAAGCGGATGTGGTGGTTGCGCGAAGCAAACAACGCCAACAAGAATTCGTCGAGGTAAGAAGGGCTGAGAGCGAAGCGTTCCAGATTTTAGCGAAACGGTTTGTCAGTGAGAAGGCGCGCGATTTCTTTCATGCCTACTCATATCGGGCTCGGCTACAGGATGAAGCATTTTCACCAGAAATCATAGCAGAAGTGATGAAAAGCGTACCTGACAAAGCAGTAGCTAAGTTTGTTTTGCAAAAACTGAGCACGGATTTGCAACCGTAGATATAAGTCGCGTTACTACTCGTAGCGCAACGCTTCGATGGGATCGAGGCGGGAGGCTTTCATCGCCGGCCAGATGCCAAAGATGACACCAACAAAACTACAGAAGATGAGTGCGAGGACAATCGTCCATACCGGAAAACCGACGGGGAACTTGACTGCGGCACTCAAAATGAGTGGTCCGCCGATTCCTAACAGCATGCCAAATAACGCGCCGATTTCAGATAATACAACCGCTTCGACGAGAAACTGAAAGAGAATGTCGCGACGACGACTTCCCAACGCTTTCCGGACGCCGATCTCCCGCGTTCGTTCGGTTACCGATACCAACATAATATTCATAATCCCGATACCGGCAACCAAGAGTGACACGGCAACAATTCCCATCGCGGCAGCTTTGATCCATTTCGTGAAATTATTGAAAGTATCGAGGATTTGTTGATTGTTCCAGATCGCAAAGTTATCGGGTTCCTGCGGTTTTAGGTGGCGTATCGACCGCAACAAAATCCGCGACTCCTCCATCGCCTCATCCATCATCGCTGGTGTACGTGAACTCACTGTGATGAACACCCCACGCTCAAGTCCAAAGATGTTCTCATAGGCACTAAGCGGAATCGAGACGAAGAAGTTTTTATCACCGCCATCAAACATTTCCGCTTTCTCGGTAAACACACCGATGATTTGAAATGGTCTTCCACGGATACGGAGCCATTGACCGACTGGTTCACGATTAGAGAATAGTTTGTCGGCGAGTTTGCTGCCTAATACTGCTACTGCTTGTTTACTGTTTACTTCACTCTCGGTAAAAAATCGACCCTTCTCGATGGTATAACCGTTGTTTAAGGCGAACTCACTCGTTCCGCCAGCAACTGTTACATTCGGATTCGTTTGAATAAGAGAAGTGACAATCACCTGCCCCCATTGCCAGGCTTCCGCACCAACGGAACCAACACTCGGTAAATCCTGCAAGTACCGGATATAGTCCCACTTGATGGGGGGGCGGGTGCGGTCGCGGTGCTGATGAGAGAATCCGACATTGTTGTCGAAGCGCTGAATCTGAAAAACACCTGCCGATAATCCACTGAGTTCTTCATCGATTTTCTTTTGCAATCCGGTGATAATCGCCATCATCCCAATGATTGCCGCAACGCCAATCACGACTCCGAGCAATGTCAAACCCGATCGCATTTTATGCGACCAGATCGTAGTAAGCGACATTGTAATGGTTTCCCGGATGATCATTGATGAATGCCTTTATCCTTCGTAACGTAACGCTTCAATCGGGTTAAGCCGCGATGCCCGCGCTGCGGGATACAAGCCAAAAAGAATGCCAATGAATGCAGAGAAAACAATCGAACCAATCGCCAACCAAACCGGAACCGTGGCAGGAAGGGAGTTCTTGATTAATTCTGCAATGCCAAATGAGAGTGCTAATCCGATCACACCACCAATCGCGCAAAGCACCGCCGATTCCATCAGGAATTGTGTCAATATGTAGCCACGCTTTGCACCGAGCGCTTTTCGCATTCCGATTTCATTGGTACGCTCTGTTACCGATACCAACATGATATTCATAATACCGATGCCACCCACTAACAAAGAGATACCTGCAATGAGAATGCCCGCCATGTAAACACCACCGGTAACACTTTTATAGAATTGGTCGAGCGCATTCTGCCGGTTGATCGAGAAGTCGTTGTCTTGTTGCGGTTTTAGGCGACGGGTGACTCGCATGAGTCCTAACACTTCACTCTCTAACTCATCCATGCCACCGGCATCATAAGCTTTGGCAATAATTGTAATATCCGGGTGTCGTCGGGTGAATTTTGTCGCGCAGAAATAGGGTATAATCACGAGTTTATCGAGGGATTGACCAAACGATTTACCTTGCTTTGTCAGTAGTCCTACGACAGTGAACGGAATGTTGCCGATTTTTATTTCTCTGCCTATCGGATCGAACATTCCGTAAATCTCATCTGCAACATCTTGTCCAATAACGGCAAAGTTCCTTGCATTGGTTACATCTTCTGCGGTAAAGAAGCGTCCGGACTCCATTTCACCACCGCGAGTATCGAGGTACTTTTCATCGACCCCAAAAATTGTCACACCGGAAAGGGTGATTCCGCGCCCTTTTACACTATTCGTAAACCCGGTCATCCCGGTAACAGCTTCGGCTAACTCAGAATTGTCGCGTAGGAATTGGTAGTTCTCGTACTTAATCTCTTTCCGGTTCATGAAGACCCACCAGTCATCCATGACAACCCATGGCCATTTCTGGATATAGAGTGTCCCGATTCCAAGCATATTGAACTGAGTGGCAAATGCTTTGTTCAAACCTTGAATGATGGCAAGCATCGTACAGACGGTGGCGACCCCCATGATGACTCCCGTAGTCGCAAGCATCGTGCGGGTTTTATTTGCACGCAATGCCCGGAGCGCTGCAATCCAGCTCTCGCGTAACAGGAATAGATAAGGGTCAAGTTTCTTCATGTTAAACTTTGTTGCATACAATAAACAATAACTTTTGTAAGGTTGCTATGCTACTGCAATAATACTCCGTTTTTGCGGACTCGGTTCGTCGCTACTCACCTTCCCATCGAATAACCGGACGATCCGCCTTGCATACTCAGCGATGGTCTCTTCGTGCGTCACTAATATGATTGTATTGCCAGCAGCATAGAGTTGATCGAACAACGCCATGATTTCATCACCAGTCTTGGAATCAAGGTTACCGGTCGGCTCATCGGCAAGCAAAATTGCTGGATTGTTGATGAGTGCCCGGGCAATCGCAACACGCTGCCGTTGACCGCCGGATAGCTCATTGGGGCGGTGATGCATCCGGTCTGCTAAACCAACCCGTTCCAGCATTTCCGTAGCTCGGCGTTTGCGTTCCTCGGCACTTACTCCAGCATAGATAAGAGGCAGTTCGACATTATGCAGGGCATCGGCACGGGCAAGTAGATTAAACGTCTGAAACACAAAACCGATTTTCCGGTTGCGGACTGCAGCTAACTCATCGTCGGTCATCCGCGATACATCAATGCCATCCAAAAAGTATGTTCCATCGGTCGGTGTATCGAGACAGCCTATCATGTTCATCAAAGTCGATTTACCCGAACCGGATGGACCCATAATCGCAACATACTCACCTTGTTCGATTCCGAGATCAACTCCGCGCAAGGCGTCGACGTTCGTATCGCCCATCATGTATCGTTTTGTCATTCCGTGGATATCGATAATCATCCACTACTTCCTTTCTTTCATCCGCTTTTTGCGCTCTTCCTCTTTCTTCTTCGGGTCTTCGAGCTTTACTTGATCGTTCTCTTTCAGATCGCGAGATACCATCCGGTATGGGCCGGTAACAATGGTGTCGCCGATACTTACCCCACTGCGTACTTGAATGTCCAGATTTGAGGCAATGCCTGTCAACACCGGTACTTTCTTTGCTTTCCCCTTTTCGTAACGGAAGACAACTTCTGGTAGTTTTTCGCGCTTCAAGCGGTCAGATAATCGTTTTTGTGCCTGTGAACTCACATCGCTTGGCATTTCGATTTCGGTCTTCTCGAGTGATTCCTGCCGAACTGTGATCGATTGAATCGGCACCATCACCGCATCATCGACGACTTCAGTAACGATATCGACGGTGGCACTCATACCGGGACGCAATTGCGGCAGTGTGTTATCCAGCCGGATTTTCACGAGGAAATTGGTGACTTGATCCTGCGTACCAAATCCAGAAACCTTTGCAGTATGCGCTATCTCAGTTACATGACCGATGATAATCGAATCGGGAAAGGCATCGACCAAAACTCGCGCACTATCGCCAATCGATATCTTCACGACATCGTTTTCGTCGATATCGCATTCGACAGTCATTTTTCCCAAATCGCTGATTACAAGAATGACATCTTCCTGGAATTGAGCACCAAGTGTTAGCTCACCCTCTTTTTTGCGAACGTCGGTAATAACGCCATCCACTGGAGCGGAAATGGTCGTTTTCGACATCATATCGTTCACTTCTTTTAGAGCGGCAGCACCTTGCTCAACGGCGCTGGTCGTTTGCAATAGCGTAGCTTCGGCGGCTTCGAGCTCACTGGCGCTCACCAATTGTTTCGATGCTAACTCGCGCAATCGCTTTACATCGGCGATGGTCTTGGCGTAATTCGCTTTAGCGCTGCTTAAATTGGATGTGGCGCGATCGACTTGTGCTTGATACGTTTCCCGATCCAATTGAGCAAGGAATTGACCACGAGTAACCCGGTCGCCTTCTTTTGCATGTAAGCGAATGATTTTGCCTGCGACTTGCGCTGACACTTTGACACCGAGTTCGCTTTGTACGCGCCCGCTGCCTGACACCGTTTCCACTAAGGTGCCTTGCTTTGCCACTGCCCACTTTACTTCGGTTCCTTTATCGCGTTGGCGGTAAAAGTTTGCACCAATCGCAGCACCAAGCAGGACGACACCGGCAATAATCCAGATGAGTTTCTTCTTGTTCGTAACCCCTCCTACCGCGTAAGAGAGCTGCCGACCGAATACTCGAGCAGCGCTTTCGCAGTACGCGCTTCCAACTTTCGTTTTACTAATTCAATTTCCGAGTCGAGCTCCGCTGTCTGTGCATTTTGTACATTCAACAACGTCGAGGAACCGACTCGATAACGTTCCTGTTCCATGTCCCGCTGGCGTTTCGCCAAATCGAGATTGGCTTCCGCTATTACGATTTGCGCTTTAGCCCGGACATACTTCGAGTGATTTTCACGCACTGACTGTTCTAAATCTTCGTAGGTTTTGTTTTGGGTCCACTTCGATTGTTTGAGTTCAACTTTTGAACGTTCGCGGGTCTCAGCGCGTTGAAAACCGGTGAACAGCGGATAGTTCAAACTGATGCCAACCGAGGATGATTTGCCTTCAGGAGCTATTGTCCAATCTTTGCTATTTGCCCCGGTTTCGGAGTAATCGTAACCAGCAGAAAGCGACAGTGTCGGCCACCAGGTGGCATCGGAAATCTTCTTGTTGTTCAACGAATTCATATAATTCAGTTTAGCAAGAATGCTAGTAGGGGAACTGCTTAATGCTCGATTCACCAAAGAATCAACCCCCGTATTGGATATCGATTCTTCCTGCGGCTCTGCAAGAGGATAACGGCTGGTCAACGCGACACCGATGATCTGATTGATTTTTTCACGGTAAATCGTCGAGTCTTGAATTGCTTGCAGAAGGGTATTCTCGGCAGTTCCGACTTGAATTCGAGTCGATAACACATCGATTTCGGTGGTAGCACCCAAGGCATACTTGGTTTCTGCTAACCGCAACAATTCTTTCCGTAATGCGATAGCACTGCGAGCTGCACGTACTAATTCGGAACTCGCAATCGACGTATTTATCGCCAACCGGAGGTTGTATGATAACTGCTGCTGTGATTGCGTAAGAATAATCGGTGACGCCTTCACGGCAAGCCGTGCATTATCCAAGGTGTAATATCGCGCTCCCCCTTCCCAGATCGGCAGGGATAACGAAACTCCGTATCCACTGGAACCACTGGTGGTGGAAGTTGGGCTATAATTTTTGTTCACTGAGTATCGACTGCTCAAAGTGATACCAGGTAAGAAATCGCCATAAGCACGATACAGAGTATACTTCGCTAAAATCTGTTCTTCCCAAGTTGAGCGATAGGTTGGACTTGTTTCCAACGCTTGTTTGAACAAGTCTTCATACGTCTGGGGGGTCTCCCGGTCGTAGCGTGGCGCGGCGATGCTAACGGTTACGCTCATCGCTGCTATTGCCGCGATAACGATAAACAATTTCATAAATCGTTGTGTGTGTGTGTGGCGTTTCATAGAATTCATATTTCCCGATTCAGCGAAGGAATGCCATTCGCTTGGTTCAACATGTTGGAGTAACTCGATGTTTGAAAGGTTGCAGTCCTCTGGTGATACGATGTCGCTGATATGACAATGAATCACTGTCACAAGATTAACAAACGGGGCGTAACTGGAACGCCCCGTTGCATCGATTAGACGACAAACATACCTATGATCTTGCTTGGAATCACGTTATTCACATCTCGCTAAAGCCTGCGCCGATCAATAAGAATATGGCAAAGATTCCTACCGATACCGAAATACCTTTATTCTTCGACCAACCATAGATTGCTGCGGTAACGATTCCTGTTGCTACGACTTGCCAGATGTAAATAATATCGAGTCCAGAAAGAATTGTATGAAGGAATCCTTCACTCCCTTCCGGCAACAATGCCGCAGGACCCAGCGGAATTTCAAATGTGTCGCGAAGAATCTGCATTGGCAGCCGGATAACCGAACCCGACACCGAGATGAGATTCACCCAAATCGTTGCGGCAAAAAGATGGGAAAATTTCGCCGAGCCTCCCATGATTAAATTTCCGATTAGCATCCAAACCAACGCAGAGAATGCTCCCATTATTGGAATACCGAGCGCTGCAAACAAAGGGGTCGAAACGCGCGATGCGGATAGTGCCATCTCGATAGCACGTTCCTGCTGATCGACAGACATTTGTGATTCTTGCTTGGCAAAAGAGGCGCGCGTCTTCTTCTCGATCATCTGCGACATCTGCGGCCAGATGATAAGCTGAGTGATCACCATAATCACTGCGCCGATGACGAAGGGAAACCACCAATTCGATTTTCGCTTTACCGTTTCCCCCACTTTGTAGGGGTCGCTAAACACCCAACCAGCAACCGTGACCAGACCGGGTAACGGCTGGGCGATGGTAAGATAATCCGGTTGTGATTGTTGATCCGAAATCGGTTGTTCCGGTTCCGGAGTTACGAATGGTTCTTGTTCATTCATTGGATTCGGATTGCTCATGACTCTCCTTTACCGCTTGTAGAAGACGTTCCACTTGTTTCTCGTCGAGTTGCTCGAGCGACTTTTTTCTGATGCGTTGTTCCGGTTCGCTTAGCAATCGTTCCCGGTTTTCGAGTAACCACACTTTCGCTGGTTCGTACTCATTGGGAATCACACCGTCGAGAATTGCTTCTTCGATTGCCGTCTTGATCATGCCAATCCGCGGGCCAAACGGAATTCCGCACAGTTCCGCGATTTCCTCACCACGCACCGGCGATTGAAAAGAAGATAAATGATCGCGCTTCTCGACCAAATCAAGACGTTGCAACATCGTTTGATAATTCTTTAAGTACTTTTCGACCCGCTTCGGATTCGCGCTCGTGATATCAGCACGACAAAGCTGTAACAGCGCTTCCAGCTCTTCGCCGGCTTCCACCCTAAGTCGCCGGATAGCACTGTCGGTCACGCCCTCTTGTGCTAACCGTACCGGCCGCATATGTAACCGGGTGATTTTTCCCACTCGTTTCGCTAACAAATTCGACAACCGCAACCGGCGAAACACTCGGTTGATCGATCGTACACCTAAGACCTCATGACCATAAAATGTCCAACCGATTTCCGGTAGGAATTTTTTCGTCTGTGGTTTGGCGATGTCGTGAAAGAGCGCACTCAACCGAACTGCAATATCATTCGACAATGTCGAAGCGTTTTCCAGCACTTGCAATGTGTGGGTGTACACATCCTTGTGGCTATGTTTTCCCCGCTGATCAACGCCGTGTAACTCAACAATCTCCGGTAAAATGTACGTTAGTACACCAGTGCGGAAAAGGACATCGATACCAAGATGGGGAAACGGAGCCGCCAAGGTCTGCAATAGTTCATCAGCTATCCGCTCAACATGGACTATTTCAATCCGAGCTGCGTTTTCGGTGATGCCGTTTTCCGTAACCGGATCGATAGAAAAGTTTAACTTGGCGACAAAGCGCGCTGCCCGCATCATCCGCAAGGGATCATCGGAGAAGGTTTTTCCGGGATCGAGTGGTGTCCGTAGAATCCCTTGCTCCAAATCGCGGACACCGCCAAAGGGGTCGAACAAAACACCATTTTCAGCGCCGTTTACACCCCACGCTAATGCGTTTACCGTGAAATCACGGCGGGCAGCGTCTTCTTCAAACGTCGAAGCCACCACATCTGGATTCCGGCTGTCGGATTGGTACGACTCGGTCCGAGCGGTAGCAAATTCAAACATCCACTCTTTCCAATCGACCCGCGCCGTACCGAAATGTCCATACTGATAGTGTCTGGCATGAGGGAAAATGGTTGCAACCAATTCAGCGAGTTTTAACGCGTCACCGGTTGTAACAAAATCCATTTCCGGTTTCGGGGGAACCGGCAACCGATTCGCCGCTTGCAGCAAACGGTCGCGTACGAAACCACCAACAACCCGGAGCGGCATTCCTTCGCGCTCGGCGAGGGCTGCAATACGTTGGAGCAATTCCTGCTCGTTCGGTGTGATAAAGGATAACATCAATCGAAAGATAGGGGTGATACGACTTGATTAAAAACCGCAGGATTCCGTACCAGAGAATTTGGACGAACACCAAACATTCAGCACGAGATAACTACTCAGACAGTTCCTGTTGCCAACGTTTTAAATCATCCCAATCTTTTTGCTTGCGGGAGCGGGTGGACTCCGAAAGCGGGAGGGCAAATGCGTCACGAATGTAAGTACGGGCAGCATCGCGGTCTCCGGTTTTCAAACTGATTTCCGCTAATCGGTGGTAGCAGCCGAATGCGTTGTAGTTGTTGCCTTGGGCGGGATCGGCTAAAACACTTGTCAGTATTTTCCGGTAATATTGTAATACAGCAGGATAGTCGTGGGCTGCCAGCGCTGCTTCCCCCGCTGCCCAAAGGAAACTGCGGGATGTGGGAAACTTTGCCAACCATTGCTCAGACAACTTTAACGCCTTTGCACCTTCCCCTTGATCGATGTAAATCCAGATCAGGGCAGTAGCGGCTCCTGCTTGGTTCAGTTTTGATTTATTGAGGGCGGTTTCGATGCGGGCGATGCCTTTCGCGCGGTTATCACCGGAAAACGGAAGGAAATTCAAACTACGGGAAGACCAATACTCATAACTTCCAATCCCAACTAAGGCATCGACATACTCGGGATCGCGGGCAATGACTTCTTCCAGATTCGATTTCATAGCAAGCGCATACTTTACGCTACGCAGCCACTTTCCTTCCCGCATCAGGACATTCGTCCGAAAGCCGTTAATTGTTCCCAGCGCGAAGTTTGCCGCGGTGGGTCGCAATCCAAGTTCCCGATTTGCTTTGCTTTCTGCCATCTCGCAAGCGTTATAAAACTTTGCGGCTAAGTCAAAGGATTCGTAATCGATTATCTGGGCATGAAATACCATCGCCCGTAGTGACCACGGTTCAAAGCCGCCAATCGTCTGTTCCAATGAATCAATCCGAGAGAAAGCCGTCTGATAGTTTTGCTCGACAACATCTTCAATGGCACGGCGTGAAATGTCTTCGATGTAAGTGGCATCGACCGCGGATGTGGAGGAAACGGTGAGAAGAACTGCGACCGATAATAGCAGAGGGTTGATGTTCATTACTCGAGGATTCTTCCCTCTTGATAGTATTTAAACCGGCAAAATCCTGCGCCAGTTGCTAAAGCAACTTGGTTCCCGAGCAATTGGATTTGGTAGACCGTCCAATGCGGTAATCCATCGGAGGGTTTGTATTGATGAATACGACCAGCAAACAACTCCATCGGATCATGGCGCTCTCTGCCCCGCGCATTACGGTCTAACCGGAACAATCCCCGGCTGGTACCAATCCAGACGATGCTGTCGGTTGGTGCTATCGAAAGGGTATAGCTGTTATCTAAATCATACTTATGCCACACCGCCCACTTCCCAGATGTGAGATCCAATGCCGCGACGCCTTCTCTGCCACCCAACCACACTTCATTTGCGGTTGCCGCAACGGTGTACCAATCGTCGGATGCAATGCCCTCAGGTCCATCGAGAAACACGATGGTTGAGTCGGTGTGAGTCATTTGGAAGAAACCGCGATTGGAAGCCCCATAGAGGGTATTGCCTGACACCACTAAATCCCGAACTTCCACCGGTTCACTGGGATTCCGCCAAATCGCACGCACTTTTTTATTTGAACTGATTTGATCAAGACCGGCATCAGTTCCCACGATAGCATTGCCGCCAAATATCACAATGGATAGTGCATTTTCGGAACCTAATCCTTCGGTCATGCCCACCCGCCGCCACGAGCGAGTATTCAACGAAGTGGCATAGACTGCGCCTTGTGAAGTCGCCATCCAGAACTCATCTCGATTGCCCGGCGCGATGCTGCGGATGTTGCCACTGGTCGCCGACATTCCGGTAAATTCCGGTTCCGACCACTCCCAGAGTTGGGTCGATTCGTCGAAGGAACTGAGGCCTTTGCTAAACCCTCCCAACAGCCATCCTTTTTTGGTTTTTGCCATCGCTTGCACGCCATTCTCGATAAGTCCCAAGCGATTCCATAGTAACGATTTGTTGTAGCGACTCCCTTGTAGTAAACCAACCCCCGATACAGCGAACCAAACGTCGCCGCGCTCGTCCTCGAGTTGACCCGATAGATAGTAGTATCGTTGATCGGGGCTTAAAACCCGTTTATCGGGCAGATACGACCACCCGAATGGCATGATGTAACGGGAAAGATTTATCGTAGAATCAACCGGAGCGGGAGAAGTGAATCGGGTTTTCTCATCGAGTTTTATCGAACCCTCGCCATCGCCACCGTTCTTGCTCCAAGTAAACCAAACCGGTTCCCGTATATAATTGCCCTGGGTGGTTCCCACGATGAGACGGTTATCGTTTGTCACCGCTATCGAACGGACTCCGCGTAAATCGAACGATTCCAAAAAGGAAGGAACGATGGTGTATGGAGCGCTCCATCTACGCTCGAACCGGTTCCAGTTCCAGACCCCATTTTCCGCAGCGACATAGAGTTCGCGGGGACCTAATTCGAGTTGGTAGATCCGACCGGGATGGCGCCAAGTTTCCCAGGTTCCGATCGGAAACTTACCTTGCGCAAAAACGGGTAGTGCGAATAGATTCGCAAATATTACTGCGAAAAGCAACGCGGCTTTCCGGGATTCTAAACGGTAGGTTATCGCAGACGTGGCAATACTCCGAGTAGTAGTTTAACAAATTTTTCGCGGACTTGATTCGCAACGATTGTTACTTCTTCGTGAGTAAGTGGGGTCGTCGAAAGACCGGCAGCGCGGTTGGTAATACATGAGATACCCAGCACCTTCATTCCCATCGCGGTAGCTACCATCACTTCCGGAACAGTACTCATGCACGCGGCATCAACGCCCAACGTACGCCACATTCGAACCTCTGCCGGGGTTTCGTAAGTTGGACCGCTCATTGCTCCCAGAATGCCTTGACGCAATGAAATCTGTAATTCATCGGCAACGGTGTCGGCAATCTTTCCCCATTCAGCAGTGTAGGAATTGGTAAGATCGGGAAAGCGCGGTCCTAATTCCGGGTTGTGTAAACCACGCAATGGATTCATGCCGATGAAATTGATATGATCGGTAATCCGCATCAGCGTACCGGGTGTAAGATCATCGCGAATGCCGCCCGAAGCGTTGGTTACGACATAACCCGTTGCGCCCAATCCGCGTAACATCCGAACGGGCATTACAACTTGCTGCGGTGTGTACCCTTCATAATAGTGTATTCGCCCGGAGAGCAGTGCCACTCGACGTCCTGCCAGTGAACCGATATACAATTTTCCAGCATGACCGGGAACAGTCGATACGGGATAATCCGGTAGCTCATTGGTGGGAATAATCACAGGATTTTCGACTTGTTCCGCAAGAGCGCCGAGCCCAGAACCCAAGACAACACCCAATTCGACCGGTTCCAATAGTTTGCCGGGATTCGCTTGCAGCCAACGGGAATGAATGGTATCCAAAATCGGTTTCAAGTCGGGGTGTTGCGATGTTTCGAGCATGGTTTCCTTTGACAGAATTGAGTGAATTGAGGTGTATTTACAGGTTATACGATAGTTGGGGGATCATCGGGTTTCGTGAATGCATCGGGATTCGTCCAGCAATTGCGGCACCGCGCTTCGTACAAATCCTTCGCTCCAACGACGACCCGGTCGCCACCGGCAACAAGGCGTTGGGTGCGGCTGGCGGGATTTCCACAACGGACGCAAATCGCCAGCATTTTATCCAGATACTCGGCAGTCGCCATGAGATACGGCATCGGTTCAAACGGCACGCCGGCATAATCGAGATCCAAACCGGATACTATCACCCGTTTTCCTTGTTTGATGAGCGCTTCGACAATCCCAATGAGTCCAACTCCCAAAAACTGTCCTTCGTCGATACCAATGACATGCGATGTTTGGGATAGCGGGAAAATATCGTCATGGGTAGCGATGGGAATCGAAGGGAAATGAATCTCGCTATGGGATACGATATCGACCGCATCATACCGGCTATCAATCGCCGGTTTGAAGACTACAACATTTTGTCCAGCGATGGCAGCTCGGCGAACCCTGCGGATTAGTTCTTCCGTTTTCCCGGAGAACATCGGTCCGACAATTACTTCGAGCCAACCGTGATCACTGCGGATAATATTCATAAGTAAACCATTTCATCGACGAAGCGAATTCGTCTTGTATTCAAAGCGCGAAGCTTTATTTGCGATGGGCGAGTAAGTCACGAATCTTCGTTACCAGTAAATCGATGGCAACATGATTGTATCCGCCTTCAGGGATAATGATATCGGAATACCGCTTCGACGGCTCTACGAATAGTAAATGCATCACCCGAACCGTTTCTTCGTACTGCTTCAGGACATTTGTTATTGACCGGCCGCGTTCCTGAATATCCCGCAGAATTCGGCGAGCCAACCGGATATCGGCGTCGGTATCGACATAGACTTTGATATCCATCAGCTTTCGCAATTCCGGATCGTCAAGTACAAGTATTCCTTCGAGCACGATTACATGATGCGGCCCAATCGGCAACGTTTCATCAGTGCGGGTATGGGTAGAATAATCGTATATCGGCTGCTGGATCGTTTTCCCATCGAGTAAATCGTTTATCTGCTCCACCAACAATTCCCGTTCAAACGCCTGTGGATGATCGAAATTGAACTTTGCCCGTTCCGCGGGTGGTAGATGCGCCAAGTCTCGGTAATAGGAATCCTGTTGAATCACCATGACATCTTCGCTGCCCAACCGTTCAAAGATCGAACGAGCGACTAAGGTCTTCCCGCTTCCCGTTCCTCCAGCGATTCCGATAAGTATTCCGCGGCTCACAGCGTTCCTCCGATGGGTCAATGGTTGGTAGGTTGTTTCGTTTGAATTAATGCGTTATCGTCGAACGCATCCGGTAAGAGATTGGCTACAGTCGATTCCCGGAAATCGCCGGCGGTGTTTCCTAACACCACTGCGGCTTGGGGGGCATAATCGTGCAGTAACTGGCGACAAGCGCCACAGGGGGATACCGGTTCTTTGGTATCGGCAATCACTGCGATGGCAGTAAACTCACTTTCCCCTTCACTCAGTGCTTTCACCAGCGCTACCCGCTCAGCACAAATGGAAAGGCCATAGCTACTGCTTTCCACATTACTCCCGGTATAGATTTTTCCCGAAGCAGTGAGCAAGGCGGCACCAACTTGAAAATGGGAATACTTCGCGTGGGCGAACCCCCGGGCAATTTTGGCTTGTTCCAATAGCGAACGGTATTTCGATTCGGACATCTTGCTTACTTTCCCGCAGGTTTAAGTGTCGTTGCTTTGAGGGAATCAGTATCCGGTAACTTCACTGGTTGACGCACAAAAGCTTTCTTGCGATCAGTTATTAACTGTGCGACAACAGGTTGTTCGGGCACGTTACTCGTTAGTTCCCGACCTGTGTACAACCAAGGTAGCAACCCGGTTTCCTGAAACTTCACCGCTTCCCAGTTCTTCCCTTGAGGAACTGCTGTTACAACATACCCATAGGGTCGTTCGTTGATTTTCATCATTTGCCAAACCGGTGAAGAAGAAATTACCAATTGAAATCCGGTGAGCCCTGCAAGCAACGAATCCAGACGCTTCGGCGCAGCATCGGTTAGTAAGATTATCGCATCGGCTTTCTGACTTTTCAAATCGGTTAGGATGTCTTTCAACAAAAGATTCCAATCCAACGCGATAATCCCTTCGCGTTGATTGGAAATGCGGGTGTAACTGGGATCGGTTAACCCAACGAATGCCACCTTGATCGACTTTCCCCGGAGATTTCCAGTTCCAAAGCGATATGGAGGATACAGCGGTGCATTGTTGGAATCGATCCGTAAGTTTGCCGAGACAAATGGAATGCTATCAGAAAAGGCAAGACTGTCAAGTAATTTTCGTCCTAACATTAAATCCCGTAAGCTGACATTAACAGCAGCAAGCGGTCCCACCTTCATAGAAGCCAGTAACGCCGCGGTGCGTGCGTTTCCATCTACTGGATCAGCAAGGTCGCGCCACTCGCCAGCATCAACATAGAAATGCAAATCGCTCCCGGCGACTTTTTGCATAGTAGCGATTTCACCTATCCGTTTTGCGATGCCACCTGCCGGAATCTTGCAACCACAAGGATCGACCGACCCACGCAAGCACCCCGAATAGTGAATCCAAACGCCATCGGCTAATTCGGCAAACACAGGTACACTCAAAGCAAGTAGTAACCCGAATGAAATCACCACTGCGAAGTGACGCTTCATGCAGAATCCCCAGTTAATAAAAAGTAAGCAACGAACGAACCTTAATAAATCGGACGAGGTCCTAACGGGTTTGGTATCGAGCTTCCCAACGATAACGAAACCATAGGGGTCGCTTTTTCTGGTTCTTGACCCGACCAAGCCCAAACCAATCTTACCGGACCTAACCATGTAGAAAGTGCTACGCCAATTCCACCACCTAAAATGCGATTCTCCTTTTTCCAGCGCAAACTCTGAGTATGCGATAAGATGGCGGCATTCCCTCTCAATTCAAGATAGGTGTCAGCAACCAATTGAGAGATTAAATCCCACCGGGCGGTAAAAGCTGCCATTCCCAAGTTTCGCGCTTCCCGCTCCCCGGTCTCCAAACCCCAGAAATCCCATGGACCGCCAATCCGGTACCACTCTGACCGCGGTGAACCGCCATTGTTAAAACCACCAACCAATTGTGGCGAAACTACCAATCGCTTCATCAATTTATAACTGGAAACATGGTACAGGTAGAAGCGGGAGTACTCGGCATCTGACCACTGTTTTTGCGCCGATTCCCAAATCGCATAGGTTTGCTGTCCCGAATTCGGGAAAGGATTGCGATCCTCGGTGTCCATTGTCAACCGAGCAAATAGTGGTGTCAACCGGTAAATCGTCTTTCGATTAAACTCGTCGACTTGCAATTCCTGCCAACGAAATCCAAATGCGACCAGACTCCAACGAGCAACCGACTGCCCCAATGCTGCACTGCCACCGATCCTCCGATAACTAATCTGAGATAAATTCGCTTCGGTAAATTTAGGCCACTCGGTACGTTGACCAGTAACATCGAAATCGACTGCGCCAAACTTCCCCACTAACCGGTCGGCACGGAACCTTACCGATGCCATTACATCACGCTCGCCAAATTGAAACATCAATGCACCGTGGGTTGAAATCCCGACAATGTTGTCATACAGGAACTGGATTTGACCACTTCCCCCTCGATGCGAATCGTAGCCGGCACCCAATCGCAAGACCGGTAATGTTCGCTCTTTCACCAGAAAGCGAAGGGAATAGCCACCGGGAACCGCTTCTCGAACCGGATAGACAAAATCGAACATCCCCGAACCATACAAGTAATCGACCGTGCGATCCAAATCGCGTTTACGTAGAGGTAAACCGGTACGCAACCCGATTTCCCCTTTCATTAAGGTAGGGAGCGATTTATCACTTCCTTCGACCCGAACTGAAATCAAGTTCGGGGTTTGAACAGTATAATAGGTACGGTCGGATAATCGGTCGATTTTTGAGACGTACCCGTTTACCCAACCATTTTTTCCATAATAGGTCGATAGTCGTCGAAAAACGGAGTAGTCATTATCAGTTGGTTGTTCTAACTCTTTTCGGTCATCTGTTGTCAATGGAATTGCGTATATCGATATTTCATCTGTTTTGCGTGAGGATTTGCGTAACTGGAGTTCGGGATGCTTCCGGAGCAACTCAAGTCCCGACGATTCCCCCATCATAATCAGACTATCGATTTTCGAGAAATCGACTGAGCTAAAACTTTGTGTTACTGGGTTCAGCACGATGTCGGCATTCACCTGGCTGAGGTAATTGCGATCTTGCTGTAGGATGGTTGTAACTCGGTCGGCGATTTCCCACGGGGTTTCCGACTTAATCTCCGGCAAAATCGGCGCGGTGCAGTTTACTGCTACAACAAACGCTCGCGGATATAGTTCGCGAGCAGTCATTACCGGGATGTTCTCGGCAATTCCGCCATCGGCATACAAGTGTGTTCCTTCGGGAACCGGCGCAAAAAAGAGGGGGTAACTCACAGTCGCCCGACATGCTAAGGCCAAGGCCCTTTCGCAAAATACTTTCCGTTCGCCATTGGAGAGATCGCAACTTACAATACGGATTGGGACTCGTAATGCATCAAAAGAGGGGGTCGGTTGATAGGGTGCGGCATCAAAGATATGTCGCAAATTGGAAAACAACACTTGACCGATAATCAAACTGGAAGGAACAATCGGCCGCCCCCCCGGTCCGAATCGCAATGTCAGTAAGCCCAGTTGGTCATACTCACGCTTACTTAAAAACATCGCTGTCCGGTTTGGACGGTCGGAAAAGAGATTCGACCAATCGAAATCCTTGAAGATGGTCGAGATTTCATCGGTACTGTAACCACTACTCCATAACGCACCGACAACGGCACCAAACGAAGTACCGACAATCATGTCAGGTACAATTCCATTCCATTCCAACACCCGCAGTAAACCGATGTGAGCAAGCCCACGGGATCCACCGCCACTCAAAACTAAGACGAACGGAGTTTTTGTTACCGTATCTTGACGCGCGACTACTTCCGTTTCTGCATACACCGGGGAAAGAAGACTTCCCAGCAGAAGAGCAGTAAGTAGCACAATTCGACGAATCGCGCTACCTTTCTCTTTCATTTGCTCTGGATAGTACATCGGATGTAAAATAACGGACGTTGTATAACCCTGCAAGAAACCGAGAGGAATCCTGTCGGGTGACTGTAGGAATTGTCAAACCTTTCACTTGACCACATGTAGGAAATAGAATGGCTTTGTACTTTGACTTGTTAGCGTTACCAGCGCCAGGCGATATCTCGCGACTTTGGAATTCGTTGTTTCAACAAACCGAACAACGGTTTCGGTTATTTTTACCGAAGTCCACCGGGACAATTCCGGTAGACCCTCGTATTATCGTTTTGGATACCCCGGATGACATTCCCGCCGGCGACTTGTTACGGCTTTTCTTTGCCCAAAGTGAAGCACCAATACTGGGACTGTTACCAAGTACAACGACATTAACAGGCAATGCATTGGAACGAATCGACCGGATGCTCCGTTCACGGCGCGATTGCGGTTGGGCATTTTCCGATTACGAAACAGTCGAAACTTGCGGAACCCGACGGATCGAGCTACTCGACGATCGCGGCGACTTAACCGAGCGGGAGGACCGCGGCCCATGTTTATGGATCGTCCGTGATGCATTGCAAGCAGCGGGTGGAATTCGGGAAGGGCTCCGGTTTGCTCCGTTGTACGATCTGAAATTACGGTTGGGTGAACGTTATCGTACGCTACATATCCCGGAAGCGCTGGTACAGCAACATCTTGTACAACCAATTCTCAGCGAAGCGGAAAAAAAGCAGGCGGAGAAGCTCTATTTCCCCGGACAAGGAAAGTTTGGCGGTTTTTCCTACCTCTTTCTCGATCCCGCTGAAGAAGCGGAAATTGAATCGGTGTTTTACGATTCGTTGAAACGCCGGGGCGCATGGCTGGAAGCGGAAGAAGGGATTATCGATTGTCCTCCCGATGTATGGTACCAAACCGGCGCTCCCGTTGTTTCGGTGGTGATTCCCGTGTACAACCGAGCGAAATTCATCGGCAGCGCCATTGAATCGGTCGTTCAAGGAATTTATTCGGATTACGAAATCATCGTAGTAGATAACGCTTCGACCGACAATACGGTGCAAGTGGTCGAAGCGATCATGCAAACGAATCCGAAAATCCGGTTATTGAAACGCAAGACCAATGTCATCGGCGAAGCGCTGAACGACGGTTTGTTCGCCGCCCGCGGCAAGTACCTTGCCCAGCTCGACAGTGATGATTTTTATTCGCCGAATACACTGCAAAGTGCGGTTGCTGTATTGGACAACGATCCGAAAGCTGGAGTTGCTATCAGCTATTACGATTTGGTCGATGAGAATGGTGTGGCAATGCCGGAATTTGGTACGATTACCCATTCGCAGTATAACCGCAACAACATTCTGCGGCGGGATGGCGCAGGCGCGGCACGAATATGGCGGCGCAGTGTGTTACTGCACAATGGGGGATTCGACGAGGCAAGTTTTGGCAGTTACGGCGAAGATTACGACATGATTTTGAAATGTGGCGAGCGGCATCGCGTCGTACGCATTCAAGAGATTTTGTACCATTATCGCCGCCATCCTGATAACACCGATGTGCTGCGACATCACAGCATGAAAATCTGGTCGAAGACGGAAGCTCGGCAACGAGGGTTGATTCGCCGTCGCCGGATCAACGATCTTTTGAAATCGGAAACAGCATCATGATTACGATGGGCATCGACGCCGGTGGAACATCCTCAACTGCCGTTCTGTGTAACGGAAGCGAAGCGCTTGCCACAGTACAAGGCGGCGCTGGCAACATGAAACGAATCGGATACGATGGCGTTGTCGCATTAGTAGCGTTACTGTATGAGCAATTGCTGGCAATTGCACCCACCCAGCCGATAGAACGGATCGGGATTGGTTTGGCAGGCGCTGGGAAAGCGGAAGAGCAAACGAAACTTTGTTCGTTGTTAATGGCGAGATTTTCACTTCCTTGTACCGTAGCGACCGACGCCGCGATCGCTTTGCATGGCGCATTCGATGGCGCTGCGGGGATGTTGCTGATCGCCGGAACCGGTTCGATAGCCTACGGCAGAAATCGCTTGAGTGAACAACCGGAACGGGTCGGTGGATGGGGTTGGCAAGTCGGCGACGAGGGTTCCGGCTCTTGGCTCGGACGCGAAGCGATACGCTGCGCGTTACTCGCGGAAGATGGCCGCGGTGATGAAACCGCACTGAGTCCAAACATCTGTGCAGCGTTGTCGATAGCAAAGATTACCGATTGTATCCCGTTGATTTATAGTAACGAATGGAGTGCTCAGCGTTACGGCGAAATCGCGCCGTTGGTGTTGGAAACCGCGAAAGAAGATTATGTTGCGCGGCGGTTAGTGCGGCTTGCCGCATCGCATTTGGCGAAACATCTGGTCGTTTTGCAACAAAAGCTCGGCGGAGAAGCGCAAGTAAGAGATGTCGTGTTTAGCGGTGGACTCATCGCGAACGACACTTTACTGCGACAGGAGTTGCTCACGGAATTGGATCATATTGGAACATTTGCATTGACTACGGCGATGTATCCCCCCGCTGTAGGCGCTGCCCGGATGGCAGGCGCATAATATGTGCGGCATCGCTGGCATTCTGGGCAGATCCGAATCTCTCCGACCACCGATCCAGTGGTTGCAGGGGATGGCAAAGTCGATTGCCCATCGCGGGCCTGACGGCGACGGTTTTTTTCTCGAAGGAACTTGCGGGTTTGCTCATCGCCGGTTATCGATCCGCGATCTAACAGAAACCGGCAAACAGCCGATGACCTCCCACAACGGTCTCGTTACCGTTGTATTCAACGGCGAATTGTATAATGACGATGAGTTACGCAGTTCGCTGCATGCCAGTGGAACAAGATTTCGCGGTAGCTCCGACACCGAAGTTTTGGTCGAATTGTTCGCCCGCGATGGGTGGGACGCCCTCCCCCAATTCAGCGGGATGTTTGCATTAGCGGTCTGGTTTCACGACCGGAAGGAATTGTTGCTCGCCCGCGATTTCGCCGGGATCAAACCACTCTACTATTCGATTCAACCTGCTTGGTTTTTGTTCGCTTCGGAAATCCCCGCGTTACTGACAACAGGATTAGTGCCGCCGGATATCAATGAACCTGCAATATCGCAGTATGTTCGCCATGCACAACCAGCCATCGGCGAACGTACGTTATGGTCGCACATTCGGGTGTTACCGCCGAGTGGTTGGCTGCGGGTAAATCATTTGGGGGAAGTATCGCACGGCTTTTTGTGGCGGCCGCCCACTCACATCGAGGAAGAGTATCGCAATAATGACGCCCTTGTCGCTCATCGCTTGCAAGAGCTGTTATCCGACGAAACGAAACGTGAATTGAAAGCCGATGTGCCAGTCGGAGCGTATCTTTCGGGCGGAGTCGATTCGACCATTCTGCTTGCCGAAGTAGCTTCCGTCGCAACAAGTGTTCGCACCTTCGGTATCCGGTTTCCCGATGCGGGATTCGATGAGAGTCGCTATGCGAAGTTAGCGGCGAGTGCTTTTCAAGTCCAGCACACTCAGCTCACTTACTCGTTGGACAGTTATGTCGACGACTGGGTACAATTGGTGGCGCAGCGCGGCGCACCGCTCACCGTTCCGAATGAACCGCCATTAAAAGCGTTGGCGCAAGCCGCTTCGCAAGAGTTGAAAGTCGTACTCACTGGAGAAGGAAGCGATGAGTTATTCGGCGGGTATCCGTTACTGTCGCGCGCACCATTCGATTTTCATCGCAGCAAGTTGCTGGCTTCGAATCCCGAATTATTTGGCGAAGCCGCAGAAACGCTTACCAATGCGTTAGTTTCGCAATATGGGCGGGCAACGTTTCTAAGTCCGCTCGATCACTTTACCCGCGCCTACCGCTGGATTCCGGTACCGTTAACTGCAATTCTCTTTGGGTTGGAACGGGCTCGTTCCATCGAAAACGACGCATATCTCGATACGTTTTGGCGCGAACATTTCGCCCGTACCGCTTCGCTTCCTTACGAAGAGCAAGCACAGACAATACTCTGGAGTGTTCACCTGCCGGGATTGCTCGGACGGATCGACGCGACCACGATGGCGGCTTCGATTGAAGGACGGGTGCCGTTCGTATCGAAAAAATTAGTCGAGTTTGGATTGTCGCTGCCGTTGTCGCAGAAATTGCGATTCCGTTCCTTGGAAGCGGAGGCTCAAGCGTTCCGGTTACCCGCTTCCGAGATTTCCGGAAAACTGGATATTGCGAAGTATGTTCTGCGGGAAGCGTACAAAAACCGGATACCGAATTCGCTAAGGATGCGGAGTAAGACGAGTTTTCCGGTGCCGCTTGAGCAGTGGTTTTCCGGGCGGTTGCGGAATACGATTCGCGACCGGTTGATTGCTTGTGCTGAGAAATCGCATTGGTTTGACCGGGACGGCATTGAATACTTGTTTAGTCAAGCGCTTCCCCCCGGGAGTGGTATCGCCTTGTGGATGGCGCTAAATCTGGCGTTATTCTACGACGTGCGGGAATCGTTGCAGACTCCACAGAAGTAACAGGGATAATGGTTCGCGTTTCGGAAATGAAGTGCGAATGTAAAAGAAGAGACGATGCAAACATTACTGAAAAAATCGCTGGGACAAAATTTTCTGAAAGACGCTGAAGCCGCCGAGCGAATTGCCGACGGTTGGGGCGATTTGTCGACTAACGACGTATTGGAAGTCGGACCCGGCGACGGCAGATTGACGCGACACTTATTGAAACGAGCGAAACGGGTGATTGCCGTCGAAATCGATAAGCGCTGGGCAGACCAATTGTGGCGCACTTTTGAAGGACACCCCGGTTTTGTTTTACGGCATGACGATGTCACAAAAATCCAGTGGGAACGCGAAGTCAACAAGCCATTCGTATTGTTTGGCAATCTCCCTTATCACTTGAGTTCTTCGATCTTGTTTGGTGCCATCGAGTATATCCGCCGTCGTCAAGCCGATCCATCGTTGCCGCAACTGCTCGGTATGGTTGTGATGCTGCAAAAAGAAGTTGCATTACGCGCCGCCTCGGAACCGGGCAGCAGCGAATACGGACTGCTCTCGTCATTTCTACAGTTATATGGCACAACCGAAGTATTGTTTCATCTCCCGCCTTCCGCCTTTGTTCCCGCGCCGAAAGTGTATTCCTCGGTGCTAAAAGTAACTTTCGATAAATTGGATGTCGCAATCGACAATTGGTTACTGTTTAACTCAATCGTGCGGGCGGGATATGCCGGTCGACGAAAAATGCTACGCAATACGCTACCAGCAATCCGTCCACCACTCCCGGCAGGATTTCTCGATCTGAACTTCGATTACTCGCGGCGTCCTCAGACGCTTTCGCCGGTCGAATGGGTCGCTTTAGCCAACGAATTATCGGCAATGGGAAAATGGTCGCCGGTGCAGAAGAAGAAAAAAGAGAAGCCGTACAAACTTGTTACCAACGACGACAGCGATGAGATGCTTGATGAGGAAGACGACTCGCTACTTACTTAACCGTTCGCGTCGTCGCTTAAAAGTTTCCTCGGGAGATGCGCGCGCACCAAGGGGGAAGTGTCGTAGGCAAGGTATTGCAGGGCGTCGCGGGCTTCCGGACTATTCCAATTCGCCAATGCAATCGCAACATTTCGCAGGAAGGCATCGCGTCCCGGACGTAACAACGGTGTGTCCGCGAAACGCTCCTTGAATTTCTTCTCATCCAACTCGATTAGCGAAAGCAAGGGAGGATGCCACTCCTCCCAATCGTGAGACAGCTCAGGTTGCCGATGCGGCTGAGCAAACCGATTCCACGGACAACAGGTCTGACATTCGTCACAACCAAAAATCCAGTTTTTCATTTTCGGACGAAGTTCTTCTGGTATAATCCCCCGGTACTCAATTGTCAAATAGCTAATGCAACGGTTCGCATCCAAGACAAACGGTTCGAGAATCGCGTCGCTGGGACAAGCTTGTAAACAGCGGGTACAACTGCCACAGGACGGTTTTGCTTTCATCGATACTTCTGTGATTGCGCCGACCGGTTGATCAGGCGGCACCGGCAAATCGGCGGTTGTGAGTAGCTCGCCAAGCAATAGATATGACCCGGCGCGGGGATTAATCAAACAAGTGTTTTTCCCAATGAAACCGGTTCCGCCATCGGCGGCAACCGCACGTTCCAAGATCGCACCCGTATCGACATAAGCTTTCGACTGCACTCCCCATTTCGCATCGAGCAGTTTTCCTAAATCGAGTAGTGGTGGGAGCAGCCAATCGTGATAATCCTTCCCATGCGCATACCGCGCGATTTGTCCACGTGAAGGATCGGTTGTAATAGAAGCGGGAATTTCCACTGTGGAATAATTTACCGCAACTGAGATGAACCATTTTGCACCGGGTAAGATTTGGTTGGGATCGGCGCGACGGTTTCTACCGCGGGGAAGGTAGCTCATTGTCCCAAACAGATTCGCGGCAATCCACCGGTCGAAATGACCGATGGTTGGGGAAGGCGCTTGGACCGGAGAAAAAGCGATATACGCGAACCCCAGCGATTTCGCCTGTTCGGTGATCCACTGCCGTAAATCTGTGCTATTTGTTTGAGACATATCGCAAGTAACGATTTTTCTTTCGTAGATGCTATAAGGAAACGGGCAAACCATTAGATAGTTCGCCCGCACTCGATTCGATTAACTACTACTGCCTGTGTACTGAATCAAATAATAGTATGATCAGGGATGATGGCATCTTTCTCGATGACGGTAATCCCATCGTGAACGACCCAACCGTGCCCCTCTTCCGATTCTCCGACACTTCGGCGGCGGATGTGGACATCGTTTCCGACCCGGGCATTTTTGTCGATAATCGCTTCTTCGATGACACAATTTCTGCCGATGCCAATGTCAGGTCTTCCTAACTCACGATTGCGAATGCGATCCTTTTCGGTTTCAAAATTATCGGCACCCATCATGAATACCCGCTGCAGTCGAGTTCCAGAGTCGATACGTGACCGAATACCAATAAGACAATCACGAAACGTTACCCCTTCGAGCAAACTTCCTTCCGAAATCACCGTTCGCTGTGCCGAAACATTTTGCAATTTTGCATACGGTAAAAAGCGGGAGCGCGTAAACAAGCGATTCTCAGGATCAAACAAATCGAACTTCGGATGGGGTTGTGCGAGATCGAGATTTGCCTCAAAGAAACTGCGGATGGTTCCGATATCTTCCCAGTAGCCATCGAATACATACACATTGGTTTTAAATTGGCGAATCACCGTTGGAATAATCTCTTTACCGAAATCGAGTTTCGTCCCATCTGCAAGACTCTTTTCCAATACATCGGTATTGAAAATATAGATTCCCATCGATCCTAAGAAGGGGCGATTTTCCCAATCGGGACGGGTATCACCGGTAATCGGCGCGGTAATTCGCAGCGACTCGATTACCGCCGGGTCTTTCGGTTTCTCGATAAAGTTTAGCACTTTCCCTGATTCATCGATCTGAAAAATTCCCAAACCGGGTACTTTTTCGGTCTCGACCGGAATCGCTGCAATTGTAACCTGTGCGCCCGTCGACCGGTGTTGCTCAATCATCTTCCGATAATCCATCCGATAGATATGATCCCCACTAAGGATAAGAACTTCCCGGCTATTGTAAGGGCGAAGATGTTTGAGCGACTTCCGGACAGCGTCGGCTGTTCCCTGAAACCATGCGTTACTATCTGGGGTTTGTTCTGCTGCGATAATGTCGACAAAGCCTTCCCGGAACGAATCGAGGAAGTATCCGTGATGGATATGACGATTCAGCGATGCGCTATTGTATTGAGTAAGAATAAAAATGCGATGGAGGTCGCTGTTCAAACAGTTAGAAATGGGAATATCGATCAACCGGTACTTGCCACCAATCGGCACCGCTGGTTTCGAACGGTACTTCGTGAGGGGGTTTAGTCGGGTTCCAGCGCCACCGCCAAGGATAACGGACAATACATCGTGCATGACTTACTCCGGGGAATATGGTACTACGTAGGGAACAACAATATACGGAAGGAAGATGGAGAAAAGGGATTACTTTTCGGTGTAGACAAACTTCTAACGTGATGTCTTCCGTTAACAGCTTGATCGAGAATAAACCGGGTGACTCGAACGAATCACCCGGTACTTCGTTGTTCCCTGTCAATAAAGTGCTCAAGCGGATAGATCGATCACTGCTCCTAAAAAAGGGATGACATCTGGACGTAACCGCTTACGCAATTCTTCCCGCAGCAGTACGAGTCCGGTTGGCTCATCAAGCGGTTGGGGATCGGGAAATGTTACTTCTCCTGTCATATTCCGGCGTTCTCCCGGCCAAGCACTCAACAACGGATCCATTGGACGTGGGCCAAAGATGATCTCGCCGGTCGCCATTTTGCACACTCCTGTTTGAAGGAAATCTTACGGAAAAGCACACAAAACTTTCGATAAACACTCAAGTTTTGGTTTTATCGAGTCGAAAGAGTATCGCAGGCCAACGGGTTCTAACCGCGCGAGAGCCTGAGGTACGCGAAACAGCAATGGTCAGCGGGAACCTAACTGACACGCCCCGTCCGAAGGTCGCTACTGAGCCAGCACTGTTTCGGATTGCGCACCGCATTGGCGGGAGCGGACCGTTGGCCCACTCTTCCTCACGACCGAATCGCCGTTCCCGTCCAGTAATTGGGCGGGAACGGTTTTTCTATTCCCCAGGGGTCACCGGTCCCGGGAGAGCGAGTCCTTCGGAATACCCTACGCGGTACCAGTCTCTTCCCACTGCTTCCAGTTGTTCCACTGTTACCGGTAGCTCTTGAGCAGTCTCGGAGAGATACTTCTGAAACAAGGCGCGAGCTGCCTCAGAAATTTCAACGGAATCCTCGACTGACGCGGCTAACCGGGCAGTGGTCATGTAATGCATCGTTTCTTGCACCGCATAGGAACCAGTTACCGATGGGGTAGCCGGAACTCGGTTCGCGGGAAGATTCGTTGGGTTGTTGACTGGTTTCGACGGATCCATGTTGCAATCCTTTCAGATCAGGATTGAACAACTCCCGTGCCAAAACACAATCACTTGATAATTAATAAGATAGAATTTTCAGGTGAGGACACGCTGTTACGGATAGGTAACAGTTGTTAAAAGTGTTCGAGTGATAAGGGGTAACAATCAGATAATCAGGGAATGAGTAGGTGTGGTTTTGTGTTGGTTTTCAAGCCTGGAAACACAAACGATTACTTCGTTAATGCGATAATCGGGCTTTCTTGCACTGAATCTTCGCGTAGTTGCTCTAAATTGATCGCTAATTGCTCGATTTTCTCATACAGATTTTTTCGGGCAATTTTCATGAGCTCTGCTGCTTGCGACACATTTCCGTCACATTTTCGTAACACCCGGCAGATGAACTCGCGTTCAAAATGCTTACGGGCATCTTTTAGAGTAGGAATTTCACCTTCAGCCGGCACTTCCATCGCCAAAATGGAAAACGGTTCACCCAAGTCTTGCGGTGTTAATACATCGCTGGACATGAGTACCATCGCCCGTTCCAGTACATTTTCCAATTCGCGGATGTTTCCGGGCCAACGATGTCTTTGTAGGGCTATCTGCGTTTGTGGGGGTAAGATCGGGGCGGCTTTACCTAACCGTTTCGCTAACCGTTCCAGTATCATTTTGGTCAAACCTTCGATGTCTCCGATCCGGTCGCGCAAAGGTGGCAAATGAATTTTTATCACATTAAGCCGGTAGAAGAGATCTTCTCGAAATTTTCCTTCTTTAACATCCTCCGCCAGATTGTGCCAAGTAGATGTGATCAGACGGACATCGACTTTGATCGTACGCTCACCGCCTACCCGCTCAATCGTTCGCTCTTGGATTGCGCGTAGCAATTTAACTTGCACCGGGAGCGGAAGGTCACCTACCTCATCGAGGAGGAGAGTACCCCCATTAGCTAACTCAAACCGACCAATCCGTTGCTTTACTGCTCCGGTGAATGCTCCAGCTTCATGTCCGAACAGCTCTGACTCAAGCAGCGATTCCGGCAAAGCGGCACATGCTACTTTGATAAACGGTTTGTCTTTTCGTTTTGAATAATGATGAATCAAGGATGCCATGACTTCTTTGCCGGTACCCGATTCCCCTTGTATCAGCACTGTTGTGTCGGTTTGCGCAATTTTATCGATTACAGCGCGGTACAATTTCGATAACTCTTCATTCCGGGAATAAAAGGTCGCTTTCGGTTTATTGTTCGATTGAGTTCGTTCGCCTATCTCCAATGCTGTTTCGCGATAGGTGTGACATAGTTCAGAGATTTGTTGTGGAGTCAGTGGCTTCAGTAAAAAATCGACAGCCCCGGATTTCAATGCATTTACGGCGGCATCAAGGGATGCCGTCGAGGTATAAATCACAATCGGGAGACCTTGCCGATTGCGCTTCAACCATTGCACGATTTCAATACCACCGGAACCCGGCAAAACTAATTCCGAGATAACGAATCCTACCGGTAACTGTTCCAGTCTTCGGATCGCTTCGGCGCCGTCGGTTTCGGTATGTACTACCCAATTGAACCGTTTCATCGACGCGGCAAGCTGTTTTGCTGTTTGGTAATCGTCATCAATGATGAGTGCAACGGGATTGTGTTCCATTACCAATTTCCACTGTTGGGTGTATCCATCGAATCGGGAACGACAGCGCGCAATTCAGGGCCAGGCTCAAATCCTAACGGTTCCTGGAGTCGATTGTAGAGAATGCGTTGCCAACCAGCATCACGGAATGACATTTCTTTCAGGAATTGCAGGTGATCATCTGCTTCTTGACTTCGATTCATTTGCTTCAACAAATGAAACTTCATGATGTGGCGAGAACATTGTCCCCTTCATCCTCAAGAACTTCCTCGACCCGTTGTAACGCAGACGAAAGGTCTTTCTGTTCTAACTCAATTTGGGCAACCCGAAGTTTCGCTTCAGTCAGCGTGGTATCAAGGATTGCCGCTTCCAGTAAAATCTGCTTTGCTTC
>JAOTSC010000005.1 GCA_030247525.1 bacterium
TGCGAATAGCGGGCGCTCAATTGAACGACCCGAATACGCTTGCTGCACAGCGTCTGACCGATTTGCGCGACCGGCAAACCTCGTATGAACGCCGGATGAAAATGCTGCAGTGGTCTTCTTTGCCGGCGGAATCGCTCGTTGCGATGAAAGAGCAATTCGAGAAGGAAAAAGAGGAACTTGGAAAAGAGAATCAACGGTTGCGCGGGCAGTACGTCAGCAAACTGGAAGAATTTCTAAAAAGTTATAACACCGATCCCAAATTTGAAAAAGTTCGTGCCGCGATGAAGGGAAGCGATGAGTTAATTGCACAGGTAACGTTGCGACTCGCTGAACTTTATGCACTACAAGCCATCGACAACTACGGCGCCGACATGGAGCGCTGGAACACCGCCGGCAATATTGGTCCCGAACCGAAGTTGAACTACGGAAAGGCACAAAATTTATTTGCGAAAATTGTTGCCGATTATCCAAAAGCCACATGGGCATCCGACGCGTTGTATTCGTTAGCGTACATCAAATCGGAGCAGGCAACGCCGGAAGTGTATGTCGTCGACCCCAGTCGCGAAGCCGCCAAGCTCGACTACCTGAAATTGATCGAAGAGTATCCGGAAAGCCGTTACCGGGAAGAGTCGTACTTTGCGATGGGTTCGTATTGGTTCTCCTACCCGCCAAAGGGTGTTAAGATTACCGATCAACTTGATAGCGCAGAGTATTATTTCAAAGAAGTACTTAACAATCCGAAGTCGACCAAGTACGAACAAGCGCTGTATATGTTGGGCTGGATTTCCTTCCGTCGCCCCGATTATGGCAAAGCAGTCGAATACTTCGAGATGGCGATTAATTATCCGTATGATCATAAGATCGATCGCGAAGGTTCCAGTACCAGTATTACCACTGACGCAACCAATTACATTGCGACAATATTTGCCGAACCTGCCCGTATCTGGGATGGTTCGGGAGTTGCGAATGCATTGAAATATGTCGCCGCCGATTCTATTCGGGCGCAACGGTTTGGCGTTAAGATGCTGGAAATTTTGGGCGACCAGTTGGCGCGCAACTTAGCCCAGTTTGATTCCGCGGTCGTTGCCTGGCAAGGTGCGGTAGCTATCAGTCCATATCACGAACGCTCGCCATTCATTCAGCAAAAAGTAGTTGAATCGGCGTTCCGCGATTTGCGCAACATGCAACTGTGGTATGCGGAAGGAAATAAACTCTTTAACGATTACAAGACCGGCTCGCCGTGGTGGGATACTTCGCACAAAGCGAAAGTTCGGAAAGCGGTCAAGCAGATGGTGCGCGATACGTACCAGCAGGTCGCTTCCTTCGCAGTCAACCGGGCGATCAATAAAGAAAGCCCCGACTACGATCCTAAAGGCGCCGACGAAGCTGTTCGCGTTTGCAAGGAATTCATTAACGCTTTCCCGACCGATTCTGCCGCGTACGAGTGGAACTATCAGTTGGCGAATTTGCTGTCTCCGGGTTACTTGAATCGTCCCGAGGAAGCATTTGCGGAATATCAGAAAGTCGTTACTGCATATACGTTTGCTTCGTATCGAAAACCGGCAAGCGAGCAGATGTTGCTGGTCGCTGAAGAGTTGACCAACGAACAGGCGAAGACGACACCATATCCACAATTTGGCACAGACAGCACGACCGGTTTACCGACTGCGACACGCAGCGAACTAACCCAAGGTGAAACGATGATGATGGCGGCGGCGGAGAATTATGTAAAATTGTTCCCCGACGACGTAACGATTGCCCCGGCATATTTGTACAATGCCGGTCGCATTAATTATCAACGCGGGCGGATTCCGGAAGCTAACGACTACTTCGTACAAATCATTCAGAAGTATCAAACGACCAAGTATTACGAACCGGCGTATAAGAATTATGCGGAAGGTTACTTGGTTATGCGTGACTTTGCTGGTGCCGAGCGGGTTGCTACCGAAATCGAAGCGGCAAGCGTAAGCGATACCCTCAAGCAGTTTGCTAACGAACGAAAAGCAGCCGCGATATTCTCGAGTGCAACGACATTATCGTTGAATGCCGAGAAACCATCCGAAAGCGGCGAAGTAGTCGCGGTTGACAAGACAGCGCAATACGAAAAAGCCGGCGACGAGTATATGCGCGTCGCAATGATTCCGAACTTTAAGGATGCCGACCTTTCGTTGGAAAATGCCGCAGCGCAATATCGCAAAGCGAACAAGCTGGAGAAGGTGATTGAAGCGTATAATACGCTGGCAACTAAATTCCCCGGCTCGAAACGGGCACCACGCGCACTGTACAATGCTGGTTTGATTCAACAGACCGACTTGAAACGCCCAGCCGAAGCGGCGGCGACGTTTGACCGGTTGGTTTCGACATACCCGGCGAGCGAAGAATATGATGTGAAGCAAGCGACAATCAACGCCTCCTTTAATTATGAGCAGGCGCAGGATTATCGCAACGCGGTTCGGATTAATCAGTTGTTTGCCGAACGCTATCCAACCGATGAAAATGCAAATCAGTTGTTATTCAAGACGGCCGGCTTGTATCTCAAGATGGATGACGTTGCATCGGCAAATCGGATTTACGACGACTTTTCGCGGAAATTCCCGGACAGTCCGAATGCGGTGTTGGCGAACTTTGAGCGCGGCAAGTATGCACAGGATCGCAACGACTTAACGACCGCCCGCCAGCAATACCAAGCTGCGTATGACCGTCACATGGGGTTGATCCGGCAGGGTAAGAGCGGAAACGCGGAATATGCATCGAAAGCATTGGCACAGATTGTCGGTTGGGACTTGGAAACTTACAAAGCGATTCGCTATGCCGAACTGCCGCAATTCAAGGAAGGCGTGACCGCCCGGAAAGACAAGAAGATTCAGCGCCAAGAATTGTTTGACCGAATCAAGATTATCATTGAAATGGCACAAGCCGAGCAGTTCCAGGCGTTGCATTGGGCAGGCGAATTGGATGAAAATCTCGCCGAGACGCATTTGAATCAAAAACGTGAACCGACCAAAAAACCGGAAGAAGCGTTTAACAATCGTCAGAAGATAATCGACGAAGCGATTGCTATTTATCAATTATCAGTCGATGCCTATGCCAGCTCACTTGATCAATACAGTACTGCCGTCGGAGTCCTCGATAACCAACGAGCTGAGTTGGCGGGCAGCATAACGAAATTGCAAGAGTGGATCGATGTTAATGGCACAACTGCCGGCATCGTCGATTCAACCGTTATGCTCGATGCCCAAAAGAAGGCGCTCGACCGTGTGGAAACAGCGTTGAGTGAAGCGCGGAAGTGGCAGGCGATGGTGCGGGAGAAGGCTCCGGAAATGGCGTTCCGCAAAGCAACGTTGAAACAGGAATTAGTGTATGGCGCATTAGAGTTGCCGGATGCAGCTGTGCCGGGTATCAAAGACCCGCAAGTCGGGCGCAGTATTTATCGCCAGCAGGTTTTGCAGGGATTCGTCGGACAGTTTGCTTCGGAAGCGTTCCAAGCGTACATGGATGCAATCAAAGTTGCTCGTGAAGCCGGCTACGAAGAGAAATGGGCAGTACCGGCCCGTGCCGGCATGAAGACGACGATTGACACGTTACTGTATACAGCCGATGAATTGAATGAGCGCTGGTTTACGATTTACGAAAAGAATTCCAACGCTATTCAGGATTTATTGCCGAAGGGCGCTGGTGCGCGCGACAAGCAAAACCGCGAAGTGTACAAGATTTCTTCGGAGATGCAGTTAGCGGTGGAATATTACGCTGGTGAACTTGGTGTAACAACGGTGATGAATGCGATTTTGGGACGCTTACTGGAACAAATCGCAACGGATACCGTCGGACGAGCGTTGCAACAACCGGCAATTGATGCTGTAATCACTTGGTATTCCAAGCAAGCAGGTCTTGCCGAGAAGATGAAAAACGAAGCGGCGACGGCAGAAGCAACTGCGAAAGAGAAATTCCGGGAAACGTCACAGTACCAGTTTGAAGATGCCTACACCGGATATGAAAGCGTTCGTTTAACCTTCTCCGGTCAACAACGCGACCTCTTAGCGACGTCTTACGACTTCACCGAGAAATATGGCTTTAGCTCGTCGGCGATGGGAGTTATTCTCCAGAAGCTCGCCGAGCTCGATCCAGAAACTTATGGTGCCAAAGTTGGAATCCAGTTAACGGAAAACTGGATTGGCAGTGATGAGACCTGGATTTCCACTGACACCTATATTGAGGGGTATCCAGAAGCTGATCTCGACGTATCCAATTGGCGCTATGCTACCGCAAGCCAATTCACCGGAGTCGCTCTCGACAGCTTTATGAATGCGCAAGCCAAGCCAATCCACGGATTAAAAGCGGGTGAAACGGCATCGGCAGGTATGAAGCGTTGGTTCCGTAAACCGGTATGGATTACGGAACGCATCACTTCGGCTGAGATGCGCATCATCGGTGACGACAAAATATCGGTCTTCGTAAATAAGGAGTTTATTTACGAAACTCAAGAAGACACCGATTGGAAAGCAACCGTTCTACAGGATGTATCTTCGCAATTAAAGCCGGGGTACAATGTTATCGCGGTCGAATTAAGTGATGTCGATGGTTCAGGCGGTGGGTTCATCTTCGGTCTTAAGTATAAGACAGTACCCGGCTCGGTTTCTCCGATATTGCCGGAACCGCCGAATGCGGCGACGATGCGCAACATTGGTACCGGTGGCAGCATCACCGCACCGGCGCAAACCCCGGAAGTGAAGCCGGAAGAGACGCAACCGGCTCCTGTTGAGCAAGCGCCTGCGACACCGGTGGAACAACCAACGGAAACGCCGAGCGAGCAGCCAGTTGAGCAACAACCAACGGAAGTGCAACCGGAAACAACAGCGCCAGCACCAACGGAACAACCAGTAGCAGAACCGGTTACGGAACCAGTGCAGGAACCGGTCGTAGAACCGGCGCAACAGCCGGTGACAGAACCTGCAGCGGAACCTGTAACCGAACCGGTCGTGGAGCCAGTTTCCGAGCCTGTAACGGAACCAGTACAGGAACCAGTCGCAGAGCCGTTGCAACAGCCAGTTACTCAACCGGTCGTAGAACCAGTGCAACAGCCAGTAACCGAACCAGTGCCAGAGCCCGTGCAAGAACCGGTGGTTGAGCCGCAATCGACCCCGCCGGACACGACAAAACCGGCAGGCGAGTAATCGATTATTTTTGCAAGCCGAGTGGCTTGGTTTGACCGAGAGTAGCAGAATTTGTTGTTCTACACTCTTACCGAAAGAGGAGAGCGCTATGACAGGAACCCGGAGAATTGTTTTGGCGATTTTGCTGGCACTACCGTTGCTGGTATTTGCCCAGCAGACGATGACGCTCGAACAGGAGCGGGTGAAAGGGGAGCTCGATTTTCCGAACCTAACGATTTACGGCGGAAAACAATCGGCGCAATTTCCCTCGACAGCGCTTGATTTGAAGCCCGATGAGGTTTTGTCGCGTGTTCCCAAAGTCATGGTAACACCCGATCCAATTGAACGTGTTCAAATGGGTGGGCAGGAAGTTGTCGATCGCTCAAAAACGGTTGCAAAGTAACCAGCAACCGTCTATATTCGGTCAACTTATTTTAGTAGTTGTTTTATTCATTCGTATTTTTTAACGAGCTGTAAACCATCACGGAGGAAGTAATGGAAGGTTTCTTGGCAAAATTCTTTGAAGCCTATAACCTAGGGAACGACGGTAGCTTGTTCATGTGGTATATCGCATTAATGGGCGCATGGGGTATTGTAATTGCCATCGAACGGTTTTACGCCATTTGGGTAAAAGCAAACGTCAATGCCGAAATGTTCATGACGGAAATTCGCAAGCTTGTCATTGCTGGCGACTTAAAGAAGGCGGTTGCACTTTGCCGTTCAGGCAGGGATAAGGCTCTTCCGTTCGTGGTGGGAGCAATTTTAGAGCAAGCGGAAGCAAAGGGCAGCTATGACTTCCGTGCGATGCAGAATGCCGCCGACGAAGCAATGCTTGAGATGGCGCCGAAACTGAACAAGCGTACCGGCTTGTTACAAATGGTTTCCGGTGTATCCACTTTGCTTGGTCTAATCGGAACGATTTATGGTCTAATTCTCGCATTCCAAGCGGCAGCAGCGTCAGGTGCCGGCGGTGCGCAAGCGTTAACGACTGGTATTTCGGTCGCTATGTTAACCACCTATGCCGGTTTGTTGAACGCAATTCCGTTGTCGATTGCACAAGCATTGATTCAGAATAAGACGAACGGTATCATCGAATCGATCGATGAGCATTCCGTCAAGCTTATGAATATGCTTACCGCAGCGAAGTAGTTTGTTGTTTTTCGACGTGTCAGACTGTTGTTAACACAACAAATCATAGAGGTTTGCGATGGCATTTCATCCATCTAAGCGCGCGAAGTTTCGCGGCGGTGAGTATGCGGATCCCGATCTGTTACCACTGATGAACATTATGTTGATCTTGATTCCCCTCTTGATCAGTATAGTATCGTTCATCAAGTTTTCGCAGATCGATTATAATCCGAGCCCCGACATGGGCGGCGGCGCTGCCGATATGGGCAGTGGCGGCGGTGGATCCGGCGCCGACTTGCCGAAACTGAACATGCTTATCAACATCGTCGAAAGCGGATTCCAGATTTCGGTAAAAAATGCGTTGCCCGGGATGCCGGGGTATTATGATGTACCGAAACTCCCGAACGGTCAATACGATTTTGATGGATTGCAGAATCGTCTCAGTGAGATTCGGAAAACCATCATCGGCGAACCGACCAAAACGGAAGAGGTCATTGATCCAGTTTCGCGTAAGAAAGCCTATCGGTTAACCTTTGCGTTTGCCGATGCCCAACAGGTACGCGTTTCTGCTAAGGGTGATTTACCGTGGAAGGTTTGTACTCGTCTGCTTGATATGTTCCGTGTATATCCGGGCAGTAAGTTGCCGAATGGACAGCCGATGCCGCTGTTTTCGGAACCAGTTTTCGGTCAGATTCAGTAATCGCGAGGAGTTTGTAGAATGGCTTCCCCACCGACCAAACGAACAAAGAATCGGAAATCAAAATTCGATATGCCGCCATTGACGTCATTAATGGATGCAATCACCATTTTGACGTTCTTCCTGCTTACACAGATGTCGGCATCGACCGTCTTGAATCCGATTGTACCAAACATGGCGCTCTCGACTTCGCAAGTGGATGCAGAAAAAGGGATTCTGTTCGGATTGGATAAATACGGTTTCTATTACGACAAAGGAACCGGCGGATCCACCGATCAGCGTAAAGTCATTTTAGCTGACCCAGCGCAATTGATGTCTCCCGATGTTGACATCCCCAACTTCCGTGCGATGTTGGAAGAAGAGAAAGCGAAGTTTGAAACCCGAAGGATTCCGTTACCGAGCGTTACGGTAGAAATCGATTCGATGGTGGAATACAACTGGGTATTAAAAGTGATTAATACCGTCGGGTTGGCAGAGTACAGCAAAATGAATTTTGTCGTACTGAAAGCAGATAAGTTATAGGTTCGCGAAAGGGTATTGAAATGTCCGTGAATGCAATGGGATTCCCGCGCGAGCTTGAACATCAGCTATGGCGGGACACCGACAAAGAACTGATCGTCATCTCGATTGTTGCCTATGTTGTTACAATCGGGTTCTATGGCATCATGTCAGCTCTTGGTATGCAGTACACATTAGAGCATGCGCAAAAGAAACTTGACCAACTCTATCAAGTGAAACCAGCGGTTATTGCGCAGCGACAGGCAGCTCGCAAAGAGCAACCGAAGGAAGAGGGTAGGCAAGAAGAAACCGAGCGGACAAAGGAAATCGCTTCCCGCACAACGGAAAAGAAAGAGATGTCGGCAGCTGAACGGTCGGCGCGACGTCAGTCGGAAGCCGGTGCTCGTGAACGTTCCGCAGGAGCGGCCGTCGCGGCAGCACAGTCGGTTGGTATCTTCAAGCAAGCTGGCGTTAAGGGTGGTATTGGCGGCGGTGGACGCGGCGGCGGCGCAGTGGAAGGTCTTTCTACCGGTGCTGGTGCTGGCGTCGACGCTAATAAATTATCCGGTCTTGGCGTTTCCGGTTCTGATTTAGCAGGTGCGAAGAAACTTCGCGCCGGCGGTGCGTTAATCGAGGGTGGCGGTGGAACAGGTGGACGATTAAATCTATCGTCGATGAGTTCCGCTGACATTGAAAACTTGATCAAGCGCGCATCGGTGAAGGTAACGGGCGCACCGTCCTTATCCGGTTCGGAGAAGGCGAAAGGAGCTTCGGCTCGCAGCGCCGGTGCAATTTCCGGAAAAGTATCCGGCTATGGTGTGAATGTAAAAGCGTGTTACCAGCAGTTCCTCCGTCAGGATCCGAACTTGGCAGGTACGGTGCGCTTCGCGTTTACTATCAAGGCAAACGGAACAGTTTCCGGGGTGAAAATCACCGATAGCGATTGGACCGATACTGCACTCGGACGCCGTGTGGAAGGGTGTATCCGGGAACGTGTCCAAAGCTGGAAATTCGATCAAATCGAAGCCGCCAGCGGCGATTTGACAGTAAATTATTCCTACGTATTCTCACGGTAAGGGGGTAACGGAATTCCGAAAATGACGGAGGTCAGTTATTTCCAAAGATGGTAGACAGCTACTAAAGGGAACCGGAGAATACTTCGGTTCCCTTTGTTTGTTTAGGAATGATTTTGTGGTTGCGACATTCCTGTCGCGATTTGTAAAAGTCGAATTGCTTTTGATTTGAAGAAATTGTGGCGTATGCCTTCAAAGGATACCAGTCGGGTAGGGGCGGACTCCCATGTCCGCCCGCATGAAGATAAGTTTATAGGGCGTATACAATACGCCCCTACGAAAGTAAGAAAATGAGAACGATTTATTGCGGCGAATTGCGGAAAACGCACGCCGGACAAACGGTAACGGTATGCGGCTGGGTGTCGCGGGTCAGAAATCTTGGCGGCTTGCTGTTTGTCGATTTGCGTGACCGGGAAGGGATTGTCCAGCTTTCGTTTCCCAGCGGTTCGACTGCGGCGGAAACTGCGCAACAGCTCAGTCGAGAAGATGTCGTGAAAGCGACCGGTATGGTTTCGCTCCGACCGCAACCCAATGCGAAAATTCCGACCGGTGAAATTGAATTGACAGTAACCGAGTTGACAATCTTGTCGGAAGCGGCAACGCCACCTTATGAACTGGACGAGAAAAACGTCAGTGAAGATTTGCGTTTGAAGTATCGTTATTACGATCTCCGCCGACCGGAACTCGCTCGCAATTTACGGATTCGCGCGAAGACCGCCGCGGTCGTCCGGAAGTTCTATGACGAACTTGGTTTTGTCGAAGTGGAAACGCCGGTGCTGATGCGCTCGACGCCGGAAGGGGCACGGGACTATATCGTGCCGTCGCGCGTCCATCACGGCACTTTTTACGCATTGCCACAGTCGCCGCAACAGTATAAGCAACTGCTCATGGTGAGTGGACTCGACCGCTATTATCAAATCGTGAAGTGTTTCCGCGATGAGGATTTACGCGCCGACCGCCAACCGGAGTTTACGCAAGTCGACGTCGAGATGTCGTTCGTCGAACAAGAACATGTGATGAACACCGGTGAAGAGATGTTACGGCGGGTTTTGCGCGAAGTTGCCGAATATGAATTGCCAGCTGTGCCGCGGATGACGTATGCCGAAGCTATGAAGAAATACGGCAGTGACAAGCCGGATATTCGATTCGGATTAGAAATCCAAACGGTGACCGAACTCTTTGCCAATTGTGGATTTGGCGGGTTTGATAATGTAATTGCCAGTGGTGGTTGTATCGCTGGGATAAAGCTGCCGAATGCCGCAGGCGTATCGCGAAAAGTATTAGACGGTTGGCAAGAAGCGGCAAAGAAATTGGGGCTTGCCGGACTCGTCACGCTGAAGAAAACCGCCGAAGGATTGACGTTCTCGATTGGAAAATTTGTTACACCGGAAATAACGGAGAAAGTTGCGCAACATTTCCAGATTGCCGAAGGCGAGATGATCTGTTTTGCCGCAGCGCCTTCTGAGAAACTCTATCCGGCATTTGGCAATTTGCGATTGCAATGGGCACGGGAACTGAATGGTATACCGGCGAATTCATGGGCGGCGTTATGGGTGACCGGTTTCCCGTTACTCGAATGGGACGAAGAGGGACAACGCTTTTCGGCGATGCATCATCCGTTTACTTCGCCGGCCGATCCCGACGCATTTGTCAAGATTGTTAATTCCGGTGACCTCTCGGGTTTAGGCAAGATCAATGCGAAGGCGTACGACCTTGTATTGAATGGGAATGAGATTGGCGGCGGTTCGATCCGGAATCATCGTAACGATGTCCAGACCGCAATGTTCCGTGCGCTCAGCATGACCGAAGCGGAAGCGAAGGAAAAATTCGGATTTTTCCTCGAAGCATTAACCTATGGTACACCGCCCCATGGCGGCATCGCATTCGGTTTCGACCGGATGGTTGCCTTGTTGTGTGGAATCGATAATATCCGTGATGTCATCGCATTCCCGAAAACGACGACTGCTTCATCGCTCATGGATGGTTGTCCGGCGTCGGTCTCCGATGCGCAACTTAAGGAATTGGGCATCAGAGTCGTGTAACATGTGTTGTTAGGGTAGGGGCGGACTCCCATGTCCGCCCGTAAAAATTAGAATTTTAGGCGGATGACATACGCCCCTACTATAAGAGAAGAAAAAATCGCAACGAAGAAAACAGTAACTGAGAAACCGCGTGTCAAAACGACCCGGTGGGAGTTTGATTTAGGGGAAGCGGCCGGACTGGAGTTGTTCGGACCTAACGACGCACACCTCCGCTATCTCGCGAATTATTTCGTATCGGCATTGGCGGTACGAGGCGACAAGCTTGTCGTTACCGGCCCACAGCAAGAGCGCGAATTAATCGAAGCGGTTTTTCGCGATTTATTACATATCAAAAATGGTAAGAAAGACGCCGTCCGCGACAGCGACGTTCGCACGGCGGTAGCGCTCGCAACGGAGCGGCTGCGGAAGCGACCGCGCAGCGACGATTCCCATCATGTAAAATTCGAGGAGGCGACGCCGGAAAATGGCAACGTCGATTTGGTGCCAGTATCGCCGTTATTGCGAAAACCGGTTTCTCCCCGTACCGCGAATCAAGGGTTGTATCTCGAACTGATTCGGGAAAATCCGATCGTATTTGCGACCGGCCCAGCGGGTTCCGGTAAGACCTATCTCGCAGTCGCCGCGGCGGTTTCGGCGTTGTTGGAAGGGGAAATCGAACGCATCGTGCTGGTGCGTCCCGCCGTCGAAGCGGGGGAGCATTTAGGATTTCTCCCCGGCGATTTGAAGGAAAAAGTCGATCCATACTTTCGACCGATTTACGATGCGTTGATGGAGATGCTGCCGGCTGAAAAATTGAAGCGGTTTCTCTATAGCGGGATGATTGAGATCGCTCCGTTGGCATACATGCGCGGCAGAACGCTCAATAACGCCTTTGTGATTTTGGATGAAGCGCAAAATACAACCAGCGGCCAGATGAAAATGTTTTTGACCCGGATTGGGCGGCAATCGCGCGCCGTGATTACCGGCGACCTTTCCCAAATCGATCTTCCGAAAGGGGAACGTTCCGGATTGGAGGAAGCGCTCCAGATTTTGAATGGTGTCGATGGCATTGCGAAATTAGAGATGACGAGCAGCGATGTTGTGCGGCACGGTCTGGTCGTCGAAATCATTGCCGCTTATGAACGGTTGCAAAAACCGAAGTATCACCGGGCGAATTAGATTATTGTCCAACGGAACCATGGAATACTCTTGGCGAACAGTGTTTGGTAGTACTTGGCGGACGCAGGTTTTGCGGCTGCTACTCCTACTTATTGCTACCGTTCTACTGGTGGGGTTTCTACCGGGCCCTTTGGGGAATGAGTTTGCCGATTTGCGGGAAGGTGCGGTCGCACCGCGCGATGTCAACGCCCCATTTGATTTCGAGATATTGAAAGACCCCGACCGCTTGGCGCAAGAGCGGTTCGATGCCCGCCGCTCAGTTGCTCCGGTGGTGGAACTTAACGACACCCTCCTTGCTCGACTGAAACAACAATTTGCCGCACTACTCTCCCGCATCGATGCCGAACTGAACAAACCACAAACCCAACTCTCTACCGAACAGTTTATCTCGTCCCTTACCGAAACCGTCAATGCCGAATACGGTTTCTTTTTGCCGAAAGACGCTTGTTCCTGGATCATCGATACCTATTCGCAGGATCAACATGCGATAACCGATGCCTTTGCCCGCTGGCGCCGATTGCAGACTGCATTGTTCGCACAGGGGATACTCCGTGGCGAAACCGAGAAACTGGGATTAACTGTTACTGCGAAAGAAGGGATCAACACCAATCGCCGTGAAGTAGCCTCATTTATCCTCGAATCGGATTTACAGGAAGTTTTGCTGGCGAAACTACGCGAACAGGAGCCGTCGGAAGAGGCAATTCGTACCGGTTATGCGATGTTGCGACCGTTTTTGAGTGCGGATTGGATATCGAATGAAGCGGAAACTGAACGACTACGGGTTGCTGCCGCTGCCGGTATTCCATCGGCACAGGGAATAGTTCTGAAAGGGGAACGGATCATTGAGCGTGGCAAGCGTATCGATGATAAGCAACTCACGATATTAAACTCACTGCAAACGAAACGCGATGAGATGAGCGTTGCTCGTGGACCGCTGGGGATGATATTACCGAAAGTGGGTACGGCTTTAGCGGTGTTCCTGTTACTAACGCTTTGGATTCTTTTCCTTTTAGTGCTGCGGCCACAGCGGATGCGGCGGATATCCGATTTCGTTCTGGGGTTATTGTTGGTGGTGCTGCCGCTGCTGTTATTGACTTATGTGTTGCTCCCATCGGATTGGTCGTACCTCTATTTTCCTGCCGGTGCGTTCCTCATGACGATTGCAATTCTCTACGATACCGAAATCGCATTAATCGCAACGGTTGCGTTGACGGGATTAGCTGGATTGTTAAGTGAAGGTCGCATCTCGTTGGTTCTATACACGGCTCTCTCCAGTACGACAGCGTTAGTAATTGTCGGCAGGGTGAGTATGCGGGGTCACCTCTTTCGCGCCACCCCAGTGATTTTTGCTGTGGCGGTGATGGTTGTATCGGCTCGCGCCGCGTTTGAACTGATGTGGTCGATTGAAACGACATTCGATCTGATAGCGGGAGCGGTCGCCGCGGTGGCGAGTCCGTTGGTGGTGTTTGGTTTGGTATTCCTCGCGGAGAAGATGTTTCGTGTCCACACCGATTTAACTTATCTCGAGCTTGCCGACTTCAATCGTCCAGTTTTAAGAAAACTGGCATTTGAAGCGCCGGGGACCTTTCATCACTCGATTTTGGTGGGGGCTTTGGCGGAAGCGGCTGCCCGTTCGATTGGTGCAAATCCTATTCTGGCAAGGTGTGCGGCTTATTATCACGACATCGGAAAACTTGAACAACGCGATTATTTTATCGAAAACCAGTCCGATCAACGCAATCCCCACGAAGAGTTAGCGCCGGAAGTGTCCGCCGATATCCTGCGCAAGCACGTATCGAAGGGTATTGAGATGGCACGTTCGATTGGATTACCGGAAGAAATTGTGGCGGCAATTCCGGAACATCACGGGACAATGGTGATGCGTTTTTTTCTTCATCGGGCAGAACAGGAGCGCGGAACCGTTGCCGATAGTATATTCCGGTATTCCGGTCCACGCCCCCGCAGTAAAGAAACGGCGTTACTGATGTTGGCAGATGGTTGTGAAGCGGTGAGTCGGACGCTGAAGAACTCGACACCGGACGAATTGCGACAAGCGGTACATCAAATTGTGAAAGACCGGGTCGCCGATGGACAACTCGATCACGCTCCGGTAAGCTTTATCGACTTGCGTCGTACCGAAACCGCCTTTGTGAAAGTACTCGACGGTGTTTTGCATAAACGGATCACCTATCCGCAAGCGAAAGCATTATGATTGAAATCGAAAACGAACATCCGAAACTCCGGGCGAACCGGGTTGCACTTAAGAAATTGCTGCGCGATACCATTCTGCGCGAGCAAAAGCAAGCGGGAAGTATTACGTTACTCATGGTGACTGACCGGAAGTTGGCAAAATTGCATAAAGAATTTTTGCAAGACCCCTCGCGTACCGATGTTATGACCTTCGATTTATCGATCACGAAGGCGGAAATTGCGGGGGACATCGTAGTATCGCTTGACCGGGCGTTTGAACAAGCGCAGGAGTTTGGCGTTACTTTGTTACAAGAAACCGGCCGGCTGGCGGTTCACGGCATTCTTCACCTTTGCGGGATGTCCGATCGAACTCCGGCGCTGCGCAAGAAAATGAATGCCCGGGAAACCTGGCACTTGCAGCAGTCGGGCTGGATAATGGAGAACCAATAAGCAATGGACGTTGCGAGTTATATCGTATTAACACCGATACTGTTTGCTTTTGCCTTTCTTTGTACCGCTGCCGAAGTTGCATTTTTTGCACTCGAACGCGATGAAATCGAACGAATCAAAAAAACCGGAGGTGGCGCCTCCGAACGAATCCTTTTTCTCTTGGATCAACCGCGGGAACTGTTGTTAACAACTGTTTTCGGACAAGTTTTGGCGATTATCGGTTTGACCGGTTGCACGATGGGATTGGCAAACTCCTTTGCTGAGGCATCAAATACCAGTCTTTTTTATACCGGTATCGTCAGCTTAGTTCTTTTAGCTGTGATCTATTTATTATTAGGAGTACTGATTCCCCGGTTGATGGCAACGGGTAATCCAGAACGAACACTTCGAACAGTGGCGCTTCCGTTAAAACTAATCTATTACGTTTTAATGCCAGTTACTGCGCCGTTTGCATTGTTGTCGCGGGGTATCGCCCGTATTCTGGGTATCGAACGGGAACGTCCGGCGATGTCCGACAGCCAGTTAAATGCTTTAATCGAAATCGATGAAGAGCATGGCGAAATCAACGAATCCGAACGGGAAATGATTAAGGCGGTAATCGAGTTTCGCGATACCGCTGCCCGTGAAATTATGGTTCCCCGGATCGATGTCGTCGCATTAAGCGTTGATTTACCCATTGAGGCAGCAATCCGCAAAGTTCGGGAGTCAGGACATAGTCGTATTCCCATCTTCGATGGAACAATCGATAAAATTCTTGGAATTCTATACGCGAAGGACATGTTAGGAACAACCCCGCCGGGTACCACATTACGGAATTTAGCTCGTCCGGTGTATTATGTTCCTGAGAATAAACATGTCGACGAGTTGTTAAAAGAGTTTCAGCATCGCCGGTTGCACCTTGCAGTTGTCGTCGATGAATATGGCGGGACGGCAGGTGTTGTGACTTTGGAAGACATTCTGGAAGAAATAATCGGAGAAATTCAGGACGAATACGATAAAGAAGCGGTAGCTTTGCAACGCCTCGGCGAGGATAGTTGGTTGGCAGAGGGACGTTGCCAAGTATTCGATATTAACGAACAATTGGGAGATACTGCCGTACCGGAAGGGGAAGATTACGATACATTGGGCGGTTTCTTGTATGCGGTCGCCGGTCGGGTTCCCGATCCCGGTGAAACCTTCCGGCAGGGTAACTGGTCGTACACGGTTGAAAAACGCGCCGGCAACCGGATCGTAGCGGTTCGCCTGCAGCGCGATGATTCACCGGTCGAGGAAGCGTATGTCGGTCATTAGCGATTTTTGGCATCGAATGGGATATCAAATCCTGTCGCGCCGTTATCGAGCCCTCTGGAAATCGGAGGAGCTGGTTCGCTATCGGGGAGGAATCCTTCCCCAAAAAGTTTTGGTGTGCTTTCCCCCCTTGAATGGCCCAATTCAGGAAGCAGTTCGTGCAATTCAATGGCTTCCAAGCTTTTTCTCGGACGCGGAATTTCGTATAGTGCATTATGACGAAGTGTCAGGCAGTATTCCGATCGGTTTCCGGTCGTGGGGGGTGCTTGGTAAACAGCACTTTAACACTTTTGGGTTACCGAAACGCACATTTCTCGATGAAATTCGCAGTTGGCAAGCCGATTTGGTGATTGATTTATCCGATCCTGCCAATGAAGTCACCGATTTGATTTGTGCGAATGCCGGTTGTAAGTGGCACGCTGCCTTGGGCAATTCCGAATCGCAGCGGTTCCAATCTTCGGCAAATATTTTAATCGTTCCCCGCGGCGGCGCTTCGCGACAAGAGCGATATGGAACGTTGTTACGCTATTTAGCGCCTAAGTAGTAAGATCGGTTCGTCGAAACGAACATAAATCGTTTTTATTGTGACGCCTGTTCGACATTTTCTGGTGGAATGGGATGGGTAAATAGTGAAGCCGAATGGCTTCGGAGATCACTTTCGGATGTTACTGAGCTGGTTACGCACGATTCTTGCGCTTCCTTTGCTCCTGCTGATAGGCGGGGGAGCGATAGCTTTTGCCAGCAAGTGCACCGGAAATACGGGAAGGATAAGGCACCGCGCGCGATGGCGCCGGGAAGCGAACCCTCCCCGGAGCTTTGAGAATGAAAAAGGAAATTATTATCAACTCCTCTTCCAGCGAGACCCGGATCGCCCTCCTGGAAGACGAAATTCTGGTCGAGTTGTTTGTCGAGCGGCCGGAAAACGAGCGGACAGTAGGCGACATCTACATGGGGAAAGTCCGCAAAGTCCTCGAAGGGATGCGCGCAGCGTTTGTCGATATTGGCTGGAGTCAGGATGCCTTTCTCCACTTTTCCGATATCGGATCCGGTGCGCTTTCGCTGGATAACCTATCGGGACAACTGTCCGAAGAAGATATCGAAGTCGATGACCGTGGCCGCGCCGAGCGTGCAAAACTCTCGGTCGGTGAAAATATCCTCGTCCAAATCATCAAAGAACCTATCGGTACGAAAGGTCCTCGCATCACGAGTCAGCTCGCGTTGCCCGGTCGATTTTGTGTATTGATGCCGGGGGAAAAAGCGGTTGGGGTGTCGCGACGAGTTGCCGATTTCCGGGAACGACGACGGCTTAAGCAAATCGCTGCCGAAATGCGTCCCGAAGGTTGCGGCTTGATTATGCGAACAGTAGCCGAGAACCGCGAAGACGATGCCATCCGGCAAGATGTAATGCAGCTTCACAACTTCTGGCGGCAGATCGAGAACAAGTCGCATACTGTTCCGGTGCCCAGTCTCATCTATAAAGATGTTTCGTTGGCCAGTTCGATAATTCGCGATTTATTTACCAGCGATATCGATCATTTAGTGGTTGATACCAAACCGCTCTACCGAGAAATCGAAGATTACCTCAAGAATGTCGCACCCAATCTACTTGACCGGTTGACGCTCTATACCGGGCAGGCGCCGGTATTCGATTATTACCGGATTGAAACCGAAATTGAAAAATCGGTATCGCGAAAAGTGTGGCTTAAGGGCGGCGGATACATTATTATCGACCATACCGAAGCTTTGGTCACAATCGATGTAAATAGTGGCAGATTTGTCGGGAAGAAGAACCACGAGGAAAACTCATCGCAGGTGAACGTGGCGGCGGCGCGGGAAGTCTGCCGTCAGCTACGGTTGCGCGACATTGGCGGTATCATCGTCGTCGACTTCATCGATATGTGGGAAGATCGAAACCGGAAACGGGTCGAAGACGAAATGCGGCGGGAATTGAAAAAGGATCGTGCAAAAACCGACGTCGCTCCGATCAGTCAATTCGGTTTATTGGAAATGACCCGGCAACGGATCAAGCCGTCGTTGTTATACACGTTTAACTCGCCCTGTCCGACTTGCAGTGGTACCGGGCTGGTTGCGTCAAGGGAAACGGTTATGACGGCGCTGGAACGCTGGGTAAAGCGATTCCGGTTGGCGACGCGCGAACGTCGCCTCCGCATCACAGTCCATCCCGATATCTACGGTTATTGCACCGGCGGTCTCAAGAGCCGGATTAATCAATTGATGTGGCGGCACCGGTTACTCATTACGATGGTAGCTGACTCATCCTTTAAGGTAGATAACTTTACCGTCTGGAGTTTCCGACAGAAGCGAGACATCACTACGGATTACTCGCAAGGAGGATGAGTTTTTCAGTTTTAGGGGTCACGCATACTTTTCTGCGGTTTGAGATTTGAACCGGCTGAGAGATTGTCAAGTAAGAAACTGAATGCAATCATGCGTTGCGAAATGGTAGTTTCAACAAACGCCCCCCATCCAAATGCATAGAGCCAGTAGACAGTAATAATGCTATTGTCAATATTGTTGTTATATCTCTTGTATTAATAATAATATGTATATCCTATTGGTTTTAAATGGGTTGTATGTTTTGACGTTGGTTTCTCGCCGAGTTCGCTCTCCGAGAAGGGGGATAAAACCCTCCTGTGGATAATTATATCCTGTTATTATTTAAATACTTGTCTGGTTGTGACCCTTTCAGGGTCTGATGTGTGCAAGGGTAAACAGACGTAACATCTTGCCAACTACCGGAACGAGCCTTATGTTGACTGTACCCCTAAGGGGTTTGTCAGTTCAGTGAACCGCCCTCCTGCCTCCTCGGGAGGGCGGTTCTTTCGGTTACCGATTTCGACAACCGACCGTATCCTGTAGAAACCTGATCCAATCCGGACATTTTCCAAACCATGACGTTTCAAGACACTGACAAAGCAACCTCCGACCTCGATAACCTCTGGAAGCGATTTTGTAATGAGCTTACCATTCGGATCGGAGACGATCCAGTGCGGACATGGTTTCATTCTTTGCGTCCGATTCGACTCGACCCGGTACGTGAGCAATTTGTCATTGCCGTCCCTGGCGCATTTCACTTGGAATGGCTACAATCGCATTATGTCGAACCGGTGACAGAATGTGCGCAACGGGTATTAGGCAATGGTTTTGCGACCGTGTTCGAAGTAGGCAGTGGCGACTGGCATAAATCCAATTCCCCCGAGCTAACTGAAGCAAAACGCAACTCTGAGCCAACGATTTCGGCCATTACAGCAAAACCACCGGTGAAACGAGCAACGGTACAATCGCTCAAGATCGATCCCGATTTTTGTTTTGAAACCTTTGTTGCTGGCGAGGAAAACCGGCTGCCGCGCTCGGCAGCGATGGCGGTAGCGCAATCGCCGGGAGGAAATCGTTTCAATCCACTGCTGATACACGGCGGTGTCGGATTAGGAAAGACGCATCTGCTTCATGCGATTGCGAATCTCAGCATGCAGACGATGGAAAATTGTCATCCGGTACTGACTAACGCCGAGCAATTCACTTCCGATTTTATTCGTGCGGTTCAACACGATAAAAAATTAGACTTCGCCGATCAGTATGGCGACTCTGATATTTTGTTAGTAGACGATGTCCAATTCTTCATGGGGCGCGAACAAACCCAGCGACAGTTTTTCCACACCTTCAATACGCTCATCAATGCCGGCAAGCAAATCGTCATGACTTCGGATCGCACTCCGAAAGAGTTGGACGGTCTCGAAGAACGGTTGCGCAGCCGTTTCTCGCAAGGCTTGGTGGTGGAAGTGATGCCGCCGGAATACGAAACCCGGGTCGCGATTTTACGGGTATGGGCAGAACGCGACGGTGTAAAACTGCCGGTTGAAGTCGAAGATTTTTTGGCGGCTCATATCACTTCCAATGTTCGAAATTTGCGCGGCGCTGTTATCCGATTATTGGCAATCGCATCGCTCGAAATGAGCGAGTTGTCGGTTGCCGTTGCGCGTAGAACCCTTCACGATTTACTCTCGAAACCCCAAATCGCAGTTACTGTGGATCGCATCATTGAAATCGTCAGCCGATACTACCGGCTTGCGCCGGAGTTGTTTTCCTCGAAATCGCGGAAGCAACCGTTGGCGGAAGCCCGGATGATTGTAATGGCATTGAGTTGCGAACTTACTGGACTGTCGCTCGCCGCAATCGGAGCCCGATTAGGCGGACGCGATCACACCACAATTCTCCATGGCAGGGAAACAATCCGCGAAAAAGCGGAGCACGACCCCGAGTTTAATCGACTCTTAGAGCAGTTTAAACGCGAAGCCGAACACGGAATTACCATATAATCGGTTATAGAACTCAATTACCCTGATATGTAGTTTTCGTAGCTCAAGTGAATAACAAGAGTCGTGCGTTTTAGTGCGTACGAAGTGGTTTAGATGTATTATGCCTATTATCAAATCACTTTTGTGTTGCGATGTTATGTCCGTCACATTGAGTTATAAGTACCAGTACTCACCTATCGTTTTCCAGAATATTATTCCTTGATTCTGGTGAAGTAAGTTCGTATAATTTGAGAGATGATTTGAAGAATTTAGGAAGCAAACGGCCTGCGGCTTCGTTTTGTTTGAAGTCGTGTGTGCCACATCACTATCGCACGATCAAACCTCTTGCCTGGATGTTATTTTTTGGCAGAGGAAGTTATTACTATTATGAGAACGCTTTAATACTTTAATACAGAATAGCAACGAGACAACTCGCTGTGGGGAAGCTTTCTTTGGAGGTTGGAATGAAATTTGGAATGAGCAAGTTATACGCAATGAGTATCGCAACGATGCTGATACTTTTTGTTGTGCCATTAGCATTTGGAGTCTCGGTTACTCAGATCGGTTATTCCGCGAGTACCGGCGCTTCCGATGTTACCGTGGATCGCGGCGACACCGTTTTCGTGAAAATGACACTGGACTTAACTGGTCGACGTTTCAAGGATGTCTGCGATTACGACAACAATGTCGGCTCAATTACGTTATTGGGTTATGATGAATCGGACAACTTGGATTTTAACGATCCGGTTTCGTTTACACTGACCAGTCCTGGAACTACCCCATCGACTTCGACCAATGTGCAGGGGTATTTTGTTGTCCCCTCCAACTGGTCTGGTACAACCACCCGTTTGGACATGATTGTTACGATTCGTACTTATCCTGCGATTGGTACTGCTTCACAGTACACCAATGGCTATGTATCCTATTACGATTTAACCGGATTGGATGCCACGATTGTAACAGTGAACAGTGCGTTTGGCGCGACCTATGACAACCTCCGCATGACTTTGAACGCCGACGTTACGCAAGCCCCAACATTAACGACACCATCGGGCAGCTATCAGGGTGGCCGCGATAACTCGACGATCAAAGTGAAATTTACGATTCCCGAAGCGGCAACTGCCAGTTCAATGAAGCTGTATATAAAAACCGGCGGCGGCAGCACTGTACAGACGATTACTTTCTCGAATACTACTGCAGCAACCTACAGTGGAACATTACAGTATAGTGGCGGTACATTCTCCGTGGTCGCAGCGAGTAACGACGGCGGCACGACATTACCGACAATCGATTCGCAGACCAATACGACCGCGCTTGCGAATGGAACCACCTACAATGTGATAATCGGTTATCAGGATGCCGCAGGCCATGACGAAGCAACGGCAAACTATGCAAGCTTTGTCTATGATACCGGCACCCAGTCGACGACATGGACAGCCCCGACCAGTGGACAAGCAATCACATTGAATGGTTCACCGGACAACTTCAACTTCCAGTGGACGAATGCTGAAGTCTATAACAGCTTGGTGTTATCGTTCATCAACGCGAGTGATTTGAATTCACCGCACGAATTGACGTTAGCAAGCTCATTTTTTACTTCCGGCGCAAAAAATGTGACAGTTGATTTAAGCAATATCACATCCGATGCGAATTTCACTTACAACAATCCGGATGGTACTGCACTCGAGCTCGGGTTGACCTATACTTGCCGTATTGCGGCAATTGACTTACCGATTAACTCGGCGATTAATTCCAATACGTCGTTTAGCACTACCGACGGAGCGACAACGGCACCGACGTTAACGACCCCGGCGAACAGCAGTCGCGATAATGCGACATTATCGTTAGCATACACTTTAAACGAACAAGCGTATGATGCATCGGTGAAACTGCGTTGGTTCCCAGCAGGCGGTCCGTACACCTCCGACGATGTGTTGCGCACCTGGACGATGACTTCGGAACAGTCCGGCGCTCATACTGGCTCGGTTACATTAACCAATGGCTTAGTTAGCACCGGTGGCGGTAGCAATAGCGACTTTGGTGTTAATGTCGCAAGTGATTCGGGCGTAACGGCAATTACCGCAGGGACCTACGACCTCCGTCTCGATATGCGGGATGCCGATCAAAACCCGGTTGCCAGCTCGACGATTCGCACAAGCTTTACGATGGACACGCAAACTTCCGCGCCGGCGATTACCTCGCCTGCCAGCAACACTAGCGGTACCTCGTTGGTGTTAGTGTATAACCAACCGGAAGCGGCGACAGCAACGACCAAGACGGTCTCGTTTACCCGTACCGGCGGTTCTGCCGATGGTAACTCACACGTTTTGGTGTTTACCGCAGGCAACTTAGCCAGTGGTAATGGACAAACTCATACGTTCTCTGGCAGCGACCTTGACGGCAATGCGACGGTCGTTACTTTACAGGGTGGCAGCACCAATTCATTAGTGAATGGCGCATACTACACTGTAACCCTCTCCTATCAGGACGATCTCGGTAATACCGCGGCATCCACCACGATTACAAACTGGATGTACACGACTTCTGTCAATAATGCAAACGTTGCGGGAACGGCTTACCCGGGTTATTTGGCTCAGTTCCCGGAGAACTTATCGAATAAGCGTATTTACCGGGTGTCGATGTATACGAACTCCGGAACCAATACATTAACTTCGGTGACCTTTACGATTGGCGGCTCGGCGAACTCAAGTGACTTTGCAGCGGGCGGCTTCAAGTTGTGGTATTCGGCAAATGCAAATGCGGCAACCTTCCCGGCGGACGGCGCTCAAATCGGTAGCGGTCAAAGCTATGGTAATTCGGTAACGTTCAGTGGGTTATCTCAGCAGGTTACAACATCGACCAGTTACATCTATTTAACGGTGTCGCTGTCGAGTAACGTTGATGATACACACAACATCACTTCGACGGTGAATGCTGCAAGCGATATCACGTTTGCATCGGGCACTGCCGCGGGTAGTTTCCCATTGGAGCAAGGCGATAACTTGTTACCGGTCGAGCTTTCGCAATTCGATGCGTCGTCGCGTAACGGTTCGGTTCACCTGCAATGGGTAACAGAATCCGAAGTTAACAATGCCGGCTTTGAAGTGTTGCGTAAGTTGGATGGCGCGACCGATTACAGCGTAGTTGCAAGCTATAGCAGCGCAACTGAATTACGCAGCCAAACCGAAAATGGCACCTCATCTGATCGTCATAACTATTCCTTCGTCGATAACACCGTGGTACCGGGCAGTGCTTATACTTATGCACTACGCTCGATCGACCTCGACGGCGTTGGCGAAATGATGTCGATGACGGTGAACGTAACCGTATCGCAGTTACCGACTGAATTTGCATTGCTGCAGAATTATCCCAACCCGTTCAACAATAGCACAACCGTACGGTTTGCATTGCCGAATTCGGCGAAGATGACGTTGGCAGTCTATGACATCACTGGTCGCGAAGTGATTCGTTTAATCGATGGCGATATCCCGGCAGGCAGCCATGCCGTTAATTGGAATGGCAAGAATGCATCCGGTACTGCATTATCGTCGGGTACCTACTTCATGCAAATGAAGGCCGGCAACTTCAAATCAACCCGGAAGATTGCCTTACTGAAGTAACAAGCAAGTGATACAAGAAGGGGTGGCCGAACAACGGTCACCCCTTTTTTTCTTGGGAGAATACATGGATTCTCTGATTAATCCGTTAGCATTCGATCAACCCGAGCTTTCCAGCGAACGGTTGTTATTGCGGAAATTATCGATGGATGATGCGGAAGCAATTTTTGAATATGCTTCCCAAGACGAAGTCACACGTTTCATGTTGTGGGACACCAACCGTACCATTGAGGAAACACGCACGTTTCTAAAGATGTCCTTGGAAGCCTACGATGCAAAAGTACCGGGGATCTGGGCGATTGTCTACAAACCAGAAAACAAAGTGATTGGTACACTTGGTATGCACAATTATCGCCCGCAGCATTTTCGCGTAGAAATTGGTTATGTAATCGCAAAACCGTATTGGGGACGCGGAATAATGACCGAAGCGGTTAAGACAGTGCTTACTTTCTGCTTTGAGACGATGGGACTTAATCGGGTAGATGCCTGTTGCTTCGATGGGAATATCGCTTCCGAGCGGGTGATTTTGAAATCGGGTATGAAATACGAGGGGACGTTACGCGAGTTCGTTTTCGTTAAAGGGAAATTGTGGGATGTTCGGATGTTCTCGATTCTCCGCCGTGAATATAGTATGACATAAAACAGAACAATAGGGAATTTTGCGAAATGCTTTGAGACAATTCAACATGAAAGTATCTCATAATTATCACATGAGAATGGCAATGAAGGCGCGCGTTACTTATACAATGTAATGTTCGACGTAGTAGGCCCATCGGACAGTGACCCGACAATATCGTTGCAACCAGACGAGCGCCCGTTCAACTTTTCATCGTCCCTGGTGTTGCAACGGCTGTTAGCTTTTTACGGGTCTTTTCGTGGTTGACTTCTTTCGCTTTTGTAAGTACGGTTCGGCATGATCGGCTGAGTGTTTCGCTCAAATCGCTGAGATTGCGTTGAAAAATATCTGTATATTCGCGATAGGGTGAATTGTGGATAGGGGTTAGATGCGATGAACAAGCATACTCGATTGGTTGCGTTTTTCCTGATGGTTTTCATCGGGCTATTCTTTTTCGCACCCGGTTGTAAGAAAACGACGACCAGCAACGATGATGCGTCGAGTGGGCGGTTCGGCATGATTTCCGGACACATTACTGACCATTCCTCTGGTGCCGGGATTTACTTGGCGCATGTTTCAACCAATCCTCCAACCTACACTGCACAAACCGATTTCTTTGGCAGTTATTTTATCAATGCGGTGCCAGCTGGGAATTATCAGCTAATCGTTACTGCCGAGCGTTTCATAACTGCCACTATCCACGATGTCAGTGTCACCGGCGACCGAAATTCGAGTATCGACGTTGTACTTACCCCTGTACCAACCATCGGTACCATTACCGGACGTGTCACCGACAGCTTGAACCAACACGCATTGGGTGGCGTACAAGTCTTCACCGAACCGGCATCGCAAACAGTAACGACAACGGTTTTCGGGTACTACACCCTCGCCGATATTCCCGCCGACACTTACAACATCGTCGCGGCACGCATTGGTTACGATACTTTGCGGGTGATGAATTTCTTTTTGCCGGGCGGCCGAACCCTTGCCCGTGATATCATGATGATTCCGCAATTCGGAATTCTTAGTGGACAAGTGACTGACAGTCTTACCGGCACGCCGATATTGGGTGCTATCGTATCGACTTCTCCCGATACGAATACCGTCGCAACTGATTCGCTTGGTTTTTATCGCATCGATTCGCTCCGGGTCGATACGATTACAGTCTATGCGTCAAAGAGTAATTATCGTTCGCGCAATGCAACCAATGTCATCATCCGAAAAAATCTAACGACGACCGTAAACTTCCAACTGCGGCAATAGCGATGACTCGCGTTACATCGCTTCAATTGCTCTGTTCTGCACTGGTTATACTACTCGCAACAACTGTTGCTCTGGCACAGAGTTTCCAGATCGGTGGCGACTACTCGATTGTCCCCCGGGTGCAAATGAATGGCGCGCAATTCTATGCCAATGGACAACTTCGCGATCCGGTTACCCTCTTGCAGGAACGTGGGGTAACGCTCATCCGTATCCGGTTGTGGCACACTCCCACCGAACCGTGGCACGGTATCGATTCCGCCGTCGCTTTTGCCGCACGATGTTCCGCGCAAGGGTTAGCAATTCTGCTTGACATCCACTATTCCGATACATGGGCAGACCCCGGACAACAAACGCCGCCCGCCGCATGGCAAGGGTTGTCAGATACCGCACTCCGCGATTCGATGTATCAATACACGTACAATGTGCTCAGTCGTTTTCGTACTGCGAATGCAACGCCACAGGCTGTGCAAATCGGTAATGAAATCACGAATGGAATGCTCTGGAATAGCGGGCGGGTCGATGGTTCGTGGAATACGCCGGAGCAATGGAATCGCTTTGCCAGTTTTCTCCAGTCTGCAATACGCGGAATGCACGACGCGATTCCTGCGGGAGAAATTGTTCCCGAGATATATCTTCACACCGATTTGAGTGGTGATTCTACCCGGGCGATTGCATTCTATCGCAATCTGCAAACTCGCATCGGTTCCGATTTCACGATTGCGCTCTCCTATTATCCGTGGTGGCACGGCTCGCTTGCTCAATTTCGTACAACCGTAACCACGCTGGCGAATACTTTCCAGCGTCCGATTTTTATTGCAGAGACGGCATATCCATGGACGTTGAGTTGGAACGATACCACATTCAATCTCGTGGGTACGAGTTCGCAATTACTCCCCGGTATTCCCGCGACACCCGATGGACAAGCGGCATTTCTCGATTCAGTTGGTTCGATTGTGGCAGCGCTGCCGAATGGCTTGGGACGCGGTATCTGTTATTGGGAGCCGGCGTGGGTATCGACGGCGAGCTTTGGTTCGCCATGGGAGAATCTCGCACTGTTCGATTTTCACGGAAATATCTTGTTGCCTGTCGCCAATGTCCTGCAACGGTTAGCACAAACCAGCGTCCCGGAATCAGCCAACCGAATTCCCGCAACCTTTGCAGTATCGGCATTCCCGAATCCGTTCAATGCAACGATTTCGGCGAAAATCAGCGTACCACTCGGTGAGCCGGTGCAGTGTTACGTGTACGATTCGGGTGGGCGTATTGTATATTCGACGCTTACGAATTTCCCCACAACGAACGATATATCATGGCAGTGGAATGCCTCGCATTTTGCCGCTGGCACTTATTACCTTCGGGTGAAAAGCGGTTCACAAAACCGTACAATCCCAATCATCTTTCTCAAATGATGGAACAATCGCTATGACCGAAAAGAGACCGAAGAAAATCCGCATCTATACTCGTACTGGCGATAATGGTACGACGTCGCTATTCAGCGGCGGTAATGTATCAAAAACCGATGCGCGCGTCGAAGCGTACGGTACAGTCGACGAGTTAAATTCGCTGTTCGGTTGGGTGCGCGTTGCTTTGCAGGAAGCGATTGAAGTTTCTGCCGCCGATAAGTTCACGACCAATCGCAATGGTAAGCGCACAGTTGTAGCGAATCTGCCGACCTCTGATAAAATCGATTCGCCGCTCGTGAATGTGGTTGGACTAATCCGGCTCGATACGATGCTCGGCGATTTACAGCATGAGCTGTTTGAACTCGGTGCCGATTTGGCGACGGATTATGTCTCAAACGGCGATTTGAAACGAACGATTAAACGCACCAGCGAAACCGAAACGAAGCAGTTGGAAAATTGGATCGATGAATTGGAGTTACCACTCGAACCGTTACGCGCCTTTATCCTTCCGGGCGGTAGCGAACTATCGGCGCGATTGCATATCGCGCGTACCGTTGCCCGCCGGGCGGAGCGGCTGGCGGTTGCTGCCCAGATCGTCTGCCCAATGAATCCCGAAGTGGTGAAGTATTTGAACCGATTGAACGACCTCCTCTTTGTGATGGCGCGCTTTGCCAATTTCTCGCTCGGCAAAGAAGATGTGAAGTGGAAACGGTAATTTCAGTATTGTAGGGGCAGACCCTCTGGGTCGCCCAGTGTAGGGGCGCAAACGCTTGCGCCCGGTATTATGGCATTCGCCAATTAATACAGGTCTGGAGACCTGTCGCTACCCATTATCGGGCAGACACGATGGTCCGCCCCTACCCACCACCCACACCCATTACCTATCACCCATTACCTATCACCTCTCCTCCACTTGATCTCGCCCAAATTTGATCGTAGATCAATACATCATGTCTGAAATCTACTTTCAATCCGACGACAAGAGCTTTACGCTGTATCACGGCGACTGTCTCGATGTCCTGCCCCGGTTAGTAACCACCTTTGGCGACGCATACGCCGACTTGGTGTTTGCCGATCCCCCCTACTACCTCTCGAATGATGGGATAACCTGTCAATCGGGGAAGATGGTTTCCGTCAATAAAGGGGGGTGGGACAAATCCAACGGGCCGACCGAAGATCATGCGATGGTGAAAAATTGGCTGAAGGCGGCACGGGATGCAATGAAGCCGGATGCGACCATCTGGATTACCGGGACGATGCATATCATTTACAACATCGGGTTCGCATTGCAGGAGCTTCATTTCAAACTCTTGAATGACATCGTCTGGGTGAAACCAGCGCCACCGCCGAACCTTGCCTGTCGCACCTTTACCCACACGACGGAAATCGTCTTGTGGGCGGCGCGCAACGATGGCTTGGTCAAAGGGGAGAAAAAGTCGAAGTACGTGTTCAATTACCCGGAGATGAAGCGTCAGAATGGCGGCAAGCAGATGCGGAGCTTTTGGGGACAACCCCCATCCGACGAAGAGCTGCTCTGGTTACCCCCTTCCGAACGAGTAGGGGTCGAATTCAATTCGACCCGGGAGGATGGAACATCCGCAAATGTCTTTGCATCGTCTCCGCCGATGCACCGGGCGGATTTGAAATCTGCCCCTACACAACCGGACGATTCTCGGAAACGCCCGTCGGACAGGAATGTCCAACGTACGGAAGAAACAACCCCCAATATCTTTGAAATCGGAGCGCCTCGTAGCGACGAGAAGAAATTCGGGAAACACCCGACCCAAAAGCCGATGGCGCTCTTACGACGCATCATCGAAGCCGGTTCCAATCCCGGTCAGATGGTGGTAGATCCGTTTAATGGCACAGGTGCAACCGGAATAATGGCAGCAATGCTCGGAAGAAAGTATATCGGTGTCGAATCAAATGAAGAGTATTTGGAGATAACTCGCAAGCGTTACTTAGAAGCATGTAACAACATGAACGAGAGATTCTACTTCAACAAGGATAAGTAATGGAGCGTCACGAAGCGATTGTGCGGATTCAACAATTAGAAGGTCAAGACCTTGTCGCTATAGCACATCAGTACAATGTCACCGTTTGGAAAAACGGCAAATTGAATAAAGGATGGTGTGGGCATACGATTGAAAGGCATCTTGGTCTTCCACTGAACTCATCGCAATCACCAAATTTTGGATCATGGGAATTGAAGGTTGTTCCACTTAAAAGGATTAATGGAAAATTAGTACCAAAAGAGACGATGGCAATAACTATGATTGATGAAGTTAATGTACGTGATGCATCATTTGAGGACAGCCACTTGCTTGCAAAGATGCAAAAAATCTTGATTGTAGCGAGAGAGTTTGAATCAAAAGAAGAAAAACACTCAACTCTTGTGGATGTCGCCCAATTCGATTTAACCGATATTAATATTATTAATCAAGTTAGAGCAGATTATGAACTTGTACAGTCAACTATTAAAACCTTGGGATATACAAGTCTGACAGGGAAAATGGGTGTCTTAATACAACCAAGAACGAAAGGTCCTGGACATGGGAGTACATCACGTGCATTCTATGCTCGGAAGGGGTTTGTTAAAACAATTTTGGATCTAAAATAACGAAACTTGTCATCGAAAAATATCCCGATTGGGATTTCGGTTTGACGCCCGATGCTTCGATCCGCCGCGATCTCAATTACAATAGTACCCGCCATCCTGATACTAACAAATCGCCCCTCTTCGCAGTCATCCCCGGCGGCAAATACCGCCGCTTGTAGGGGTCGTTCGTGAATGACCCGTTGCTTTCGGGTGGTGCGCGAACCACCCCTACGGGGTACCGACAGGTCTCCAGACCTGTATTAAAAAATGCAATTCTGGAGAATCGCCAGTACCCCCGCGGGTAGGGGCGGCACAGAAAATGTCCGCCCTCATCATCACGGGTAAAGCATTTTGACACCTACCCACTACCGGTCGGGAGACCTGTAACCACCATAAAAAGCTCATCCCAAGGAAACCTTGTTCGATAGGAAACGGTTGGTGTATCTTCTACAACCACCTCAACCGAAAAGAGAGTAAAAGAGAGCAATGGCAGGCTTCGAACAGGAAACTATCGATCGCATTTTGCAAGCCACGGATGTCGTGGAGTTGGTTGGCGCGGTCGTACCGTTAATCAAACGATCCGGCGATAACCTGTTCGGCAGATGTCCCTTCCACAAAGAAAAGACCCCTTCGTTTTCCGTCAATCGGCGACGGCAGATTTTCCATTGCTTCGGCTGCGGCGAATCGGGCAATGCCATCGGCTGGCTCATGAAGTATGAGAAAATCGCTTTCCCGGAAGCAGTGCGCCGCCTTGCTGAACGGGCAAACATCCCCCTGCCGAAATACCGCCCGACCGCCGACGACTCGATCCACGAAGCGCTCTACCGGCTTCACGATTTAGCCCAACAATTCTTTTACGACCGCTTGCGCGACAAAGCGAATCCCGACGCAAAAGCTGCAATGCTCTATTTGCTAAACCGCGGATTAACCCGGGAGACCATCGACGGTTGCGGCATCGGACTCTCCCCGGCAAACTGGGACGATTTTGCGCAACTTGCATTGCGCGAAGGGCATAAACTGGAAAATCTCCTCGCATCGGGGCTCTGTGGACGCAGCGATGCAGGAAAATTGTACGACCGTTTCCGCGACCGCATCTCTTTTCCGATTCAAAATTTGTCGGGAAGAATTGTCGCCTTTGGCGGACGTGTCAGGCCGGGCCGCGACGATGCGGCGAAGTATTTAAATTCCCCCGAAACCGCCATCTACCGGAAGAGCGAAATTCTCTACGGGTTATCGTGGGCACGCGACGCCATCCGAAAAACCGATACTGCGATTGTCGTCGAAGGGTATCTCGATTGTATCTCTTTGCAACAATTCGGCATCGGGAATGCGATTGCTACCAGCGGCACCGCCCTCACCACCCGGCAGGCACGGCTCATGCTACGATTCGCGCCAAAAGTATTTTTGGTCTATGACGGTGACGACGCCGGACGGCGAGCGGCATTGCGGGGAGGCGACGTACTAATCGCCGAAGGGCTGGATGTTGTCGTCGCGTTTCTGCCGCAAGGGGAGGACCCCGACACTTTCGTCCAGAAATTCGGCGCTGAGGCGTTTCAACAATTATTAGCGGAGGGGAAAGGGTGGCTCGACCATCAACTCGACCACTTTAGCGAACAGGGGATGCTCGCGACGCCGTCCGGCTCCGCGATTGTGTTACGCGAATTGGTGCGGGTGCTGCGGGCGATGCAGGATAAAGTACAACTCGAATTCTGGATAAAGTTACTTTCGCAGAAAATCGGGATTACCGAATCGATTGTCCGCCACGAGCTCTCCCGCGTTGCTGTACAAAAATCCTATGACGACCCGGACGACCCGGCGCCGGTTGCGAAAGCGGCGTTAGCTTCGCCGAATGCGGAACTCGAAGCACGGATTATCGGATTCATGATTCGCTATCGCGAACCGGGAAAGCACTTCCGGATTCATCGCGACTTGCAGAAATACCTCCGTCCCGCCTACTTCCAAGTGCCCGCCCTGCAAGCGTTGTTTGGCGTATTTCTCGATTCCTGGCTGGAGAATGGGGAATTGCCGACGTTGGAGAAGATTCGCAGCGTGGCGCAACAATACGAAGGGTTTCCCGAATGGATCGACGAGCAGATGATTGCTTCGCCGATGCCGCCGGTCGATACCGATCCGTTTTCCTACGAAGTATCGATGCTGGATAATACCGTACGGCAGTTGTTAAAGCCGTTGCTCGAGAATGAGTTAAAGCAATTGCAAAACCAACTTGCCGGCAACCTTACCGACGAGGCACAGCAAAAAAATCTTTCCGAACAGAAACGCGTCACCGCCACGAAACGGAAACTCGCACAACCGCTTTATTTGGGAAAGTAGTTTTCATTACTCGCGTTTTACTAATAAATGTTATAACTTACGTATTATGTATGTAGAACGGAGAGGCAATATGCGAAAACGATTATCGGTGATTGGCAACAGTTTAGGCATTGTGATTGAAAAGCCGATTCTTGAGTTGCTCAGCATTGACCGCGACACGGAACTCGACATCACAACCGATGGCGATCGGTTGGTAATCGCGCCGATTCGTGAAAAAACGAAGAGTGTACTCGAAAAATCGGCAAAAAAGGTACTCACAAAGCATAGCAGCACTTTCCATAAACTCGCGAAATGACGTTCCACGAAATCACTTTGCTTTCTTGTGAGGATATTTTTCAACTTCACGATTTCGTTCTCGAACACTCTGGCGGGTTAAACGGAGTTCGCGATGCAAATTTACTCGAATCTGCAATCAGTGTCGTTGTAGCGGAATTTGCCAACGTTGCGCTCATCCAACGCTTTACTTGAAGGCGGCTGCTTATGCCTATCACATTGCACAAAACCAGCGTTTTTTGATGGGAATAAAAGAACCGGTTTGTTAGCTGCATTGGTAATTCTTGACATCAATGGCGTGTTTGTCGACGACCCCAATGAACAACTTTGTTCAGCGATGATTGCGATAGCCTACGGGAAAATGAGCAAAGAAGATTTCGCAAAACTGCTTTCCGAGTTAACGATAATTTGACTCTACTTCTTACTTCACCAATACCAACTTCTGTTGAGTGTGATTGCTTCCACTCGTGATTCGATAGAAATAAATCCCCGACGCCAATTCCTGCGCATCGAATTGCCAGCGATAGGTTGTACCACTCACGGCATGGCGGTTCACCGCATCGGCAACCACTCGCCCGGAAATATCGGTTACGGTTATCGCAACATTACCCGAAGCCGGAACCCGATAGGCAATTGTCGTCGTCGCATTGAATGGATTCGGATACGCGTTCGTTATAATCGTTGTGGTTGGAATTGCGGTTTCGGACTGCTGTGCTGCACTTGCCGGGAAGCTATACACATAGACCCCGCCTGCATTTTCGGTATTGAGATAATCTTCATAAGGCGCAGCCGCGACGAAGTCCGGTCGACCGTCGCCCGTAATATCAAGCCCGCCAGTGACTACCCAGCTAAAATTACTTGCCGCTTGTACATTCGGGGAAGCGATGCTATCGATGAGCATACCGGTCACGGCATTATAGAGATACCCCCGCCCCGACAATGAATCGCTGCCATATCCATCGTTCGGCATCCCAATGAATACATCGGTTGTACCATCACCATTAACATCACCCACCGAAGCTAACGACAACCCGAACCAACTATCCGATATCGGATTCGGAGCATACAGAGTTCGTAATACGGTGCGGTTGGCGCCGCTGATCAGCTTCACCAATCCCGTATTGTATGTGACACTATCATAGTTAGAGTAGGGTGAGCCAACCATGATATCTGCCCGTCCATCGTTATCGATATCCGGCAAACCTGCCAGTGAGTATCCAAATCCTTGATCAGTTAACGAACTTTCACCTAAGGTATCCCGAAGCGCACCGGTAGCTCCGATAAAAGTAAAAGCTCTGCCTTGACAGAATGCACCGGCCATGTAGTCAGGTCTACCGTCACCGCTAATATCGCCTAATCCGGCAACAACATAGCCAAACGAGATACACCCGTCGAGGATTGGTGGATCGTACTCCCGTTTCCAATTGCCATTGACACCGTCGTAAACAAATACTTTCCCTTGCCCAACGCACCCGATGAGGATTTCAACGTGACCATCGTTATCGACATCGCCCGCACTTGCCAACGAATGTCCAAAGTACCCGCGCGAAACCAGTTGTGGTGGTTGGTAGGACCGGACAAGTTGCCCGTTGGCTCCACTAAACAAGTACACTTTTCCGGCATCGGTAACACCATTGGTATTTTCAAAGGGGGAACTAACGAGAATATCGGAAAGCGAATCACCTGTTACATCGGGAATTGCCGCTACTGCGAAACCAAACATCGCAGTTCCTTCAGGAACTGGCGCTGTAAGTGTGTAGAGAATCTGGAAATCACCGCCGCGATATACATAGACATTGCCCGCCCAATTGTAACCACCGGCAGTCTCGCGGTGCGCCGCCACCACCAGTTCGGCGATTCCATCGCCGGTGACATCGGGTAGCATAGCCAACGAATTGCCGTACTGGGCATCGATGTCGTACGCCGGTGAATGGAGCGAAGCGGTCAGCGTCGCTGCCTGAGCAGAAACCAGTATGGTGAATACAGATAGTATCGCGATTGTTCGCAAGGCTCCCCCCGAAGCATGTAAGTTATGTAAGTAATACGGTGTACTTCCCCTTTGCAATTGGGACTGCCTCGCCTCCATTTCTATAACACACGGTAGTATCGATTCGGGAATTTCCCTATCTTTTGGTAACAAATTTACACGGTGGTATCCCATGAAACGACTCTTCCTTTTTGTCTGGATTGTTCTTCTTGTCACAAGTTCGTTTGTATTCGCCGGAATCGACGAAGATGTACAGGCGAATCTTACCAAAGCGAAAACGAATCGCGGCGAAATCGAAAAAGCAATCGCCTACTTCGAAAAGAAAGGCGATCCGCAACAACTCGACGCCATCAAGTTTTTGGTGGCAAATATGGAAAACCAGTGCTATGTCGAAGTGGCATTGTACTACGAAGAGCCGAAAGCGGTCGAGTTCAATCTGCTAAGCTACCCGTTGGATGTGATTTCAGCGCTCTTCGAGAATTTGGAAGAACGGGGAGAAATCTCATTTCTAAAGCGGGAACGGGTCGAACAACCATTCGATAATCTTGCATATCCTAATTTCAGCACTGCCGAGAAAGCACTCGATTCGATTGCCAAGGCACGCAATGGTTTGGAGTTCGGCAGGAAGCAGCGATTAGAGGATTTGGAAACGGTTTCTGCCGAATACCTGATCAAAAATGTGGAAAATGCATTCAAAGCGTGGCAGTCGCGACCGTGGGCAAAGCAAATTCCCTACGAAGCATTTCGCGAGTATATCCTTCCCTATCGTGGTAGTAATGAGCCAATCGAGGAGTGGCGGGAGTTTTTCATTGATCGCTACAACGAATTAGCCAAGAGCATGAAGGATTCGACCGATCCGATTGAAGCGGCGACGTTGATCAACCGTGAATTAACGAAATGGTACACCTTCGATGAACGGTACTATCTACATCCCACCGATTTAGGGCTTGCCGAGATGCGGAAAACCGGGAAAGGTCGTTGTGAGGATATGACCAATCTCACAATTTATGCGCTCCGGGCGAATGGCATTTGCGTCATGAGCGATTACACTCCGTATTGGGCGAATAGCGGTAATAATCACGCTTGGAATGCAGTACTTGACCGCAGCGGAAAAGCGATTCCGTTCATGGGGTGCGAAGCCGATCCCAACGCCTACAAACTGAGCGGAAAAATCGGAAAAGCATATCGCAAAATGTTCTCGAAGCAGAGCGAAGTGCTTTCCGCGAAAATGGAGAAGTGGGAGAAAGCGCCTGATTGGTTGTCGGGGAAATATTTTCACGACGTCACTTCCGATTATGCCGATGTCTCCGATGTCGCGGTGAAGTTGGAAAAACCGCTACCTGATAGCGCACGGTGGGCATATCTTTGTGTTTTCAATTCCGGTGAATGGAAACCGATTTACTGGAGTACGATTCAACAGAATGAGTGTCTATTCAAGGCGATGGGACGCGACGTTATGTACACCCCGATGTACTATGTAAAAGGTAAAATGGAGCCAGCCGGCGAGGCGTTTTTGTTACACAAAGATGGCAAGACCACTAGGTATGATGGCGACCCGAAAGTTACGCAAACCGTGAAATTAGTTTCGACCACCCGGAAAATCATTGCGGAAGCCACTGAAGGGAAAGTAATCACCGCCCTCGATTCGGGCGCTACCTATGAACTGCATTATTGGGATAACGGCTGGCAGAAAATCGCCGAGAAAACTGCCGATGGGAAGACGCCGCTGGTATTCGACAATGTCCCGCAAAACCGCTTGTATTGGCTGTATAAAAAGGATTCTAATAAGGAAGAAGAACGGATATTCACCTACGAGAACGACAAGCAAATCTGGTGGTAGTAGTCCATCCGTCCATTTGACATTGTCATTGCGAGGAACGTAGCGACGAAGCAATCTCATCCGGTAGGGGCGGCACAGAAAATGTCCGCCCATTCCATTGGGGGTGGTTACGGGCTTCCAAGCCCGTTACGTAGGGGCGTGCCGCGCACGCCCGACTACAATCCCGTACGTCGGACATTCTTGTCCGACATTGGAATGGAATAGAGGTATCACGATGAAACAGTTTAGTTGGATACTTCTCCTCTCTCTCGCCCTGACCGGCGAGTCAACTGCCACGCCGCGGTGGGGCGATGACTTCGATTGGTTGGGCGATACCCTTGCCATCACCGTACCAATGGGAATGATTGCCTTTGGCGATACCATCGTCTGCCATACGCCAAACAACATGTTTGCCTTGTTACAAACGGACAACCGCACATTTCTAAAACTCTGGCAAATGAACATCCCGTATGCTGTTGCAATGCCTTATAGCAACTACTACACGATTTCTAATCGGTTCTGCCATATCCTGCGGCGTGGAAACCGGTTTTACTACGGTTGGCCAAAGGCAATGATCGAGTGGAATGGGAACGACGCGCCGGTCTACCGGGGAGCTATCCGAAATGGATTGCAGTTTACTCCAGATACCGCTTTCACCGCAGGTGATTTCATTATTCCATCATCAATACCAATGTCCTTATATCGAAGCTATAAGCCGGTACAGGTAAACAATATGATTCTGGTCGCCGACCGCATATTTCGAATTGATTCCCTTACCGACCGCATAGAATATGCCGGGAATGCAAGAACGAATTGGTACGATTCAAGCGTTACCGAATGGGCGGTACGGTGGCCTTATGCTTATGGAATTACTACAACTCACCAAATTGCTGTGGTAAAACTCGATACTACACCACCCCAAACAGTACACCGGTTCGAAACAACATTCCAACCCGTTTTCTGCAGAATCATTAACGATTCTTTGGTGATGGGTGGAGGGTGGTCAGTATGGTCGTTGGAAAATCCCCGAATTCCACAATTTGTAGGTAACAATACTCGGTTTCCTGGAATAGACTACTTGTGGGAGGAGCCAGTCGACAGCGTATGGTTCGGATGGCGTGGTCCATACTTCTTTCTGATTTCATTGGCACAAGGATTGCTCGCACCAATGATTGCTGACACCTTTCGTCGACCAGTAATGAATGCATCTTCCACACCAAGCTGCAACGTCGCAAAGACAAATTATGGCTGGCTTGTGCAATCGAATCATGTACTCTACCCGGAGCAGGATTTTTTTCAATTGCGGCAGTATCGCGACGCCCAGCATCGCCAAAGACTTGACTCATTGTGGTACTACCGACAACCGGTAGGGTTCGACTCCAACTACTTGGCGCATGAGCATTACCAACATTATTATCCCTTAGTACAATCAGCAAAGGAAGGAAAGGCGTTTGTAACGCGCGGAATACGTCAGGCGGTCTTAGTCGCCGACACCGTAAACGCCCGCCATCAAATGCGATGGCTGCCACAAGGTATCTATCAAATCGCAATCGATGGCGAGCAAGTGTTAGGTGGCGCTGGCACTGACCGTCGGTTTCATCTATTAACGTGGAGTAATAGCAGTTGGTTAGACCAAATATTCACAGTGCCGGATTCCGTTACGACGAATGTGGAGTTGTTTCGTTCCAATCTGGTGGTTTTCCAAGGAAACACCCAGTATCCTTTCCCGGTATATCGATTCCAGAATGGAGAAATGATATCTGACGGTGTTCTTCCTTATCAGCCCATAACATTGCGAGAATCCAGCGCGATTCTGGACATCGGAGACAGTATTCGATGGTACCTTAAACAGGGAGGAGCCTGGCTGCCGCAAAATTGGAGTGTGCCGGGGTCGGGATACGCATTTGCAGAAGGGGATACCATTTCGACAAGTGGTGGGCAAATCTATGCGCTTCAGCGGAATACCGCTCCGACATTAATTGTAGACACGTATCCATTTTATAACTCCAATGGATTTTTACTTCAAAGTAAATCCTATTTTTTACGACAAACACCGCTGGATAATTATCAACACATCTATACTCGTTACGACCACACATCGGAGGGTTGGGTGGAGCGAGGTGTAATAATGTCTGGAGCGCCTTTCCTCTACTATGGATCGATGTTATTGACAATGACCCCCGGTGCGATTTCTACTTACCGGATGCCGCCGAATAACGCTACCCCCGAGCTGATCGGAACGCTACCGTTCGATTTTGCTTTATCTAATCCCTATCCCAATCCATTTAATTCGACGATCACCTTCCAGGTCGATCTCCCCCGCTCGGCAATGACCGAGTACGCCATCTACGATGCCCTCGGACGCGAAGTATACACCCAACCCTCCGAACGTCTTTCCCCCGGGTCCTACACCCTCCACTGGAACGGCCATGACAACAACGATCTTCCTGCCAGCAGTGGCGTCTACTTTATTCAAGTCCGAGCCGGAACCTTCACTGCCGTCAAGAAAATTGTCATGCTGAAATAACGGTTTTGGGTGGTGGATACGGGCTTCCAAGCCCGTTCAAAATTGGGCGAAACGCTTCGACCTGGGTGGTTAGAGGTCTCCAGACCTGTATAATTGAAAAAGTTTAACGGGCTTGGAAGCCCGTATCCACCACCCCTACGGGGTACCGACAGGTCTCCCGACCTGTACAAATTGGAACAGAAAAAGCGAACACAGGATTGGAATCCTGTAACCACCACTACACCGTAGGACAGACACTCCTGTCTGTCCATGAAGTAACGCAGACAAGATTGTCCGCGCCACAGAAAAAGGGCGGCTGCCAGCCGCCCCTACGGCGGGCTGGGAAGCCCGTAACTACCCATCATAATAATTGATGCAAATGAGATTACCTTCGGTGAGCCCTTCGGGGTTGCTTCGCAACGCTCGCAATGACATCGGCGTGTGCAGTAAGCCCCTGTTCTTGTTTTACCAGAAAGTTCCCTGTAATTTGAGCCAGTATCCAACAGGTTTCCTATGCAAGTACTCAAAAAAATCGACCAAATTCTCTGTAAAGTCGAGTTATCAGTTTTGGTGTTGCTCCTTTCGGTGATGGTGTTGCTCGCCTTCGCACAAGTAGCGCTCCGGAACATCTTTTCGACTGGTATCTTTTGGGCGGATTTGGTGTTGCGGCATCTGGTGTTATGGCTTGGCTTCATCGGCGCACTGCTTGCCGCCAGCGACGACAAGCATATTCATATCGACGCGTTGCGCCACTTCATGCCTAAGAAAATGCGATACTATGTCGACATTGTGACGCACCTCTTCGCGGTCGTGGTATGTTACTTTTTCATGCGGGCGTCGTGGGTCTTCGTAAGAAACGATATGGCGGAAAAACGTACGATTATTGGCGACCTTCCCTCATGGACCGGAGAAATCATCATCCCGATTGGTTTCGGATTGCTGGCGGTGCATTTCCTGATTAAAACGATTATGTATGCCGGCAATCAGATGAATCAGGAGGTGCAACCGTGAGTTTGGCAATTTTCGCGATCATCTTCCTGTTTGCTTTCTTGGGAGCGCCGCTCTTCGCCGTTATCGGGGCATTGGGATATATTGCCTTCCATCTCGCCGGGATTGACCAATCGGCATTGATTATCGACCTCTATGGAAAAATCGCCGGACAACCGACGTTAATCGCCGTACCGCTCTTCACCTTCGCCGGGTATTTGTTGGCGGAGAGTAAAGCGCCAAAACGCATCATCGAACTGGCAAAGGCGTTGTTCGGCTGGATGCCAGCAGGACTTGCCATCGTATCGCTTGGGACGTGCGCCATTTTCACGGCATTTACCGGTGCATCGGGTGTTACGATTATCGCATTGGGCGGCTTGCTGTATCCGTTCCTGATTCAACAAAAGTATCCGGAGAAATTCTCGCTCGGATTGGTGACTGCGTCGGGCAGCGTCGGTCTCCTCTTCCCCCCCAGTTTACCGATTATCCTTTACGGATTTGTTGCCGGGGTGAGTATCGATAAACTGTTTGTCGCCGGCATCTTACCGGGTGTAATTCTGATTGCGGCATTGGCGGGTTATTCGTGGTTTGTCGCAGCGAAAGCGAACGTACCGAAAATTCCTTTTAGTTGGAGTAATGTCGTTTCCTCAGTGCGCAATTGCGCGTGGGAAATTCCATTGCCATTTATCGTAATCGGCGGCATCTACGGCGGCATCTTTACCGCAACGGAAGCGGCGGCAGTGACTGCCTTCTACGCTTTTATCGTGGAAGTATTTATCTATCGCGATTTACACCTCTTCCGTGACGTACCACAGGTAATGCGGAAAAGTATGCTGTTAGTTGGCGCGATTGTCATGATTATCGGCAGCTCGCTCGGACTCATGAATTACCTGATCGACGAACAAGTCCCGCAGAAGTTAATCGCCATCGTCCAGAGCAATATCGGGTCGAAGTTTCTCTTTTTACTCGCGCTCAACGCATTCCTGATTATCATGGGAATGTTCATGGAAATTTTCTCCGCGATTGTTACGGTTCCCTTGATTCTCCCAGTAGCGGCGCAGTTCAATATCGATCCGGTACACTTGGGCATCATCTTTTTAACGAATCTCGAGTTGGGTTACTTGATGCCGCCGATGGGATTGAATCTCCTTATGTCAAGTTTGCGGTTCGATAAACCGATTCTACAGATATCGAAGTCGGTCGGTTGGTTTCTCCTGTTCGAGTCAGCAGCATTATTGCTCATCACCTACATCCCGGAAATCAGCCTCTGGCTGGTTGGAGCAAGTCACGTTAAGTAAATGGGCAAACAACACCACATCCTCTTAATCGACGATGAGCCGACTAACCGTCTGCTAATCCGCACGATCCTTGCTGCCGGCGATTATGACATCGTCGAGGCGGTAAATGGGTATGAGGGGTTGTCCAAATTGCAATCGAACACCGACCTCATTATCCTCGACGCCGTGATGCCGGGAATCGACGGCTTCGAGGTCGCATGGCACGTCCGAAAAACCGATCAATTTCACGATTTGCCGATTATCATGGCGACGTCACTCAATGAGACGCAGGATCGCTACCGCGCTATTGAAATCGGCATCAACGACTTTATCCGCAAGCCGATTGACGAAACGGAGCTGCGGCTTCGCGTCGCCTCGTTACTGAAATTGAAGGAACAACAGGACATCCTGAAACGCAACCGTCAGGAATTGGAAGAGCAGGTTTGGTTACAGACGCAAGTCTTGCGGCAATCACTGGAAGAGATGGCGGAGGCGAAACGAAGAACCGAAGCAGCGCACCGGGAAACCCTCTTTCGGTTAGCGCTGGCTGCCGAGTATAAAGATGACAACACCGGTGCTCACTTGCAGCGGATGAGTCATTATTGTACCGTGTTAGCAAAGGGGATTGGCCTTCCGGCGAGTGAAGTAGATACAATCCTGCACGCCGCGCCGATGCACGATGTGGGAAAATTGGGGATACCCGATTCGATATTGAAGAAACACGGGAGACTGGAAACCGACGAGCGTGCCATCATGAAGCAGCATCCCGCGATTGGTGCGCGGATTATCGGCGGCTCTTCTTCGGAATTGTTGCAAGTCAGCGAACTCATCGCCTTGACGCACCATGAGCGGTGGGATGGTACCGGTTATCCGAATGGGATGTCCGGAAAAGAGATTCCACTCTACGGGCGAATCGCATCGATTGCCGATGTCTTCGATGCGTTAACGACGATTCGTCCCTACAAGAAAGCGTTTACCAATCAAGAAGCGTACGACTTCCTTCGCAATGGACAGGGGAGTCATTTCGACCCGGAACTGATCGACGTCTTCTTTCGGGAAATCGATCAAATCCTTGCCATCCAAGGAAAATTCCGCGAAGATGTGCTTGCGCAAGCCTGCGTGTTTCCAAGGTTGTAGTTTTAGTCCGTTGTTACATTAACAGTGTCTAAACGTGGAGTGAAGTGAGTAGCCTTGTTCTGCGCAGAAACGTGCAATCACATTTTGAGAAACCAGTCGGCAGATGGGTTATCTGTTTATTTAGAGTACTTCACCAATATTTTCTGTAAAACAGGTGTTATAGGAGGTAAATCTTCCTGTATGGTTGCCCAAACAATGGGAAGATCAATTTGGTTGTAATTGTGCGCGATCCGATTTCGCATACCGCGCATTCTAACCCAATTCACTTGAGGGAACTCCTCTTCGATTTCTTTTGGGATGTATCGAGCCGCCTCACCGATAACGACGAAGTTAAAACCGATTTTGTCTTGAGTACCAAGATCATTTGTGAACTCAGAAAAACTCATTTTTTCAACGTAACGGTTGATGCGTTGAATACGTTCCAAGATATCTTCGATGCGAACAATCCAATTCTTCTCAGACATAGATTGCTTCACTTAGTATGCGTGCGCGAAATTGTCGCTTCACGCCGGTTGTCGTTACCAAATCGATTTTACTTCCCGTTAATTCGGATAATTGATCTTCTAAATCACCTAATCGAAAAAAGCCGATTGGTTCGGTAAATTCCACCAGAATATCCACATCGCTGTTTTCGGTCTCATCCCCCCTTGCCACTGAACCAAAAAGGGCAAGCGATTTTATCGGAAACTGTCGTTTCAGTTCCGGTAATCGTTCCGAAAGAATGCGAAGAACTTCAACTCGATTCGGCATTGTAAACCCGATGTAACACTCCAAGAACATGATTCAAACGACTTCTTGATATTCCTCGAAAGATTCGCATTGTACTACTGAGTTTACTAAAGTTTTATGCGCATGTAAATATCGCGCAGTAGTTAACATCCAAATTTATCCTTCGCTGTGATCGCAAGTTACTTCCGTTCTAACTCGGCAAACCATTCCAAATCGGGCGTGCGGGGAAACATGTCGTAGAGCCGAATCCGAGTGAGTTGGTAGCGTTCGGAAGCGAGCAGGATTTTCAAATCGCGGGCGAGCGCAGCGCCATGACAGGCGATATAGGCGATTTTACGGGGTTTGCGGCGGAGAATTTCTTTCATCACAACCGCTCCCGCGCCATCATAAGCTGGATCGAGGAGAATGCCATCGGGACGCAACGCCGGTTCGATGGTCGGAAAGTCCTTCACGACATCGCAACCAAAATATTGTATCGGTAATTTTACTTTTTTCTGCGCGCGCGTACCATCCTGAATCGCGGTTACACTCCGTTCCAATACCAGCACCTCGGTACCGGACTTCGCGATGCGACGAGCAAACGGCCCATACCCGCCATATAAATCGAACATCGTCGTTGTTATGTCGCGCGACCACACCTCGACCGCATTCACCATCGCTTTAGCGCCCGCGTCATTCACTTGCCGGAACGTCAAAGGATGAATCGCGATGCCATCATCACCGGATAAGAGAAGTTCACCCGCGATAGTATGGGTAGTCGACGCGGCGTTCTTTTCCGAGTCGCGGCTGAGCGGCGCGCTGGAGATGCCGACCAGACCGGGGTACTCGTGAAAGAATCCGCTGAGCTGGGTTTTCACTGCGACAGGAAGGTTTTCCCGGGTCGTGAAATGAAGATGCATACCATCACCCACCCGCAGCGATATTCGTGCCAATAGTGCTGGTAGTTGCTTGATATCGTTGCGCATGGCAACTAACAATTCGCGATACAGTTGGCGCAACGGTTCCATCGCCAACATACAATCATTCACCGGTACGACCAGTGCGGCGTTATTCGTAGGATGATAACCGATTTTAGGATTTTGACCGCTGGAAACCGATAGCTCGATTTTGTTGCGGTACTCCCACGCGGGACCCTCGGTTATCGGTGGTTCGATTTCCCATTCGATACCGCCAATTCGCTTCAGCGTCTCTTGGGCATGGGCATGTTTGTAAGACAATTCGGCACTGCGTTCGATACAACCGTAACGCGACCCGGGGCATTTATCCGCATGGGGACACGGATGGGGCGTCCGCTCCGGCGCATCGGAAAGCCGCCGACGTAACGTGCCCCGCCACACGTTGCCGGTAATCACCGCATCGATCTCGCCGCTCTCGCCCGGCAACAATCCCGGCACGAACCCGACCCGCCCCTCATTGCGAAAGACCCCTTCGCCGTGCGCGCTTAAATCGGTCGCAATTACCGTCAATCGAGTATTATTTACCATCGTCATCCACCACGGTTGGGGCGTTCGTCGCCGCTTGATTTACCGGAAGCGTATTCGCACCATAGCGATAGACCAATTCACCACCGTAATGTCCGGCGATAGAAACCAGCAGCGCGCCTGCCACTGAAATGATGATGACGCTATTCCGGAACCGCTCGAGTTTCGGGACAAATAGAATCGTAAGCCGCAGTACCAGCATGCCGATTGCGACCCACATCGTCGCATATCCTAACGATTCATGCCGTTCGAGTAAAGCGGAAACGGCAGGATTCTGGAGGACATTTGCTTCGACCGAGCTTCCGGTAACGACTGCGCCGATTGCCCCAAGCACTCCGACAATCGATAGTAGGAGAGCGCTTTCCCGCATTCCTTCGGGACGACGCAACACGATTGCGAGAATATCGCAAACGGCGACTAACACGAGCGCAGCCACTGGCAAGTGAACTGCCACCGGATGAAATCCGGCAAATTGTAGGTGTGAGAACATAATAGGTAACATAACACAAAACCGGGGCGCGAGCGAGCAAATTTTAGTATTTTTTTGGAATGAGTGCGATTCATGGTGGATACGGGCTTCCAGCCTGTACATCATTTCGGTACGACAGACACTCTTGTCTGTCGGCATTTAGGGCGTATGCCACTCGCCCCTACAGTTTTATAAAAAATAGGGGCGTATCGCTACGCCCCTATCGTTCCTTGTTCTCTGTAAAGCAAATGGGATTGCTTCGTCGCTGCGCTCCTCGCAAAGACAACCGCAGACAGGAGTGTCCGCGCTACAAGACGGGCGGCTGCCAGCCGCCCCTACGAAGTTACTTCACTAATTGGATCAGCTGGCTATTGCTAAAGCCCGGTGCATCCATCTTCACGATATAGGAACCACTCGAAAGATGATCGGCGCGGAACGAAACCCGGTGCCAACCCGCCTTCAGATTCCCATTATGGAGATCGACCACTTTTTGTCCCAACATATTATAGATTGCAAGTGTAACGTCTGAACTTCTCGGTACTGCAACCTTGAAGGAGGTCGTGGCATTGAAGGGATTCGGATAGGCTTGTTCTAATCGAAACTCACCCGGAAGGGGTAACTCGGTTGCGTCGATGTTGTCAGCGACAATTTGGAAAGTCGCATCGGAACTATCTTGGATGGCGCGAATCGCTACGGTCTGATAAGAGATCCGAATTCGTGCTTCATTGGTGTTAATGGAAGGCACTTGCCACAACAGTGAGTCTAAAACAACCGCAAGCAGTTCCCATGGTCCAAAAGTTGTGAACTTCACTTCTACCATTACGGCATCGGTTTGCAAAATACCTTCACTCCGCCATCGAATGGGATAGGATGAGTTTCCCTCCAATAACTCGCCGCCATTCGGTTGCAATAATTCTAATGTTGGTACAAGGGAAAAACTCTGACGCGACTCATCAAAGATGTTAGAGTCGGTCGTCGATTCGATCCGCAATCGGGCAGTTGCGCCCATTGTGTAAGTACCAGTGACGATACATGCTTCATTCGTATCGTTCGGCGTACTGGCAATTAGTGTATCCCAACTACCCGTCGGATAATTGCGATTTATCAGGAAACGAACGTTACCGGTCGCAATAGGCGTTGTTTGCCATTGCAGTAATGTTGTATCGCCAATTCGCAGAGCGTTATTTGTAAAGGGTTCCTGGAGACCAAACTGCGTTACATTGATTCGATCGCTAATTACTTGGATTGCGGTATCAAGTACCGAACGAATCCGTATTCGTGAAGTCAATCCGGTAACCGGAGCAGTAACCAACCAATTCTCACTGGAATCGTTCGCTGTACTATCAAACAAGGTCTCCCAATTTCCCGATGGATAGTTGCGATTCAACGAAATCTGGACACTACCTGGAATAGCAGCACACGCCCACTGCAAAGGAAAATTTGTACCGACCACCAACCGGGAGAGAAAAGTTGGATTAACTAACTGTAATCCCGTTTTAATCCGCATCGTATCGGAGGAGACATTCCATATTTCGGTATCGCCATGCGGAACGACGAACAACTGGCCTTGGTTCAGTATCTCGTTGTAATAGGTACCAGTAGGAATCGGCCCATCGAATGATTCAAATGCCCGCATGTAAAAATGGTCGCCTTCATAGGGAAGAGTAGGAAGATACCATGGATATGAACTAAAAATAATTAATACAGAAAAAGTTCCTTGCCAATCAGTTCCATGACCAATGGGAAAAGACAACCAAAGTCGATCATCTCCCCCCGGCATACCATTTGTTAAGGGGGGATCTATCCCATCTTGTAATGAATCGACAATAACCTGAACTTGACTCCCGATTGCAAGTGGTTGTCCAAGATGGTTGCGGATGTAGGTGGGATCGAAGGTCGTCGCATCAAATGTATTAATCTGCATGCCACTCGGTTGTGCGAGTAGTAAAGAGGAAAGCAACAGCAAGAAGAAAATGACAGAAAAAATCGAGCGGTACTTCATGGCACTTCCCTTTCCGATTCAGTAGCACATCAATAATACATAACAATTAAGTTGATTGCGAGCGTTTTTCTTGTCCAGTGAAAAATATTTCGTAAGTGGTGGGTTATTAAGATTCTATTCATGGTGGATACGGGCTTCCAAGCCCGTAAAAAGAAATAGGGGCGTATCGCAACGCCTCTATCGTTCCTTGTTCTCTGTAAAGCAAATGGGATTGCTTCGTCGCTGCGCTCCTCGCAAAGACAACCGCAGACAGGAGTGTCCGCGCTACAAGACGGGCGGCTGCCAGCCGCCCCTACGAAGTTAC